>JBOHEE010000078.1:0-1998 GCA_050700895.1 Nitriliruptorales bacterium
GAGTGGGCGAGCTCCAGCCCGCGACGTGGCCAATCGAAGGAGACGAGGCGACCAGTCCCCGACAGCGTGACGTAGGCCGTGCGGAGGCCCTCGCCGCCGAAGCAGACGTTGGTCGTGAGCGGGTCGCCGGTCTCCACGAACTCGACAAGCGCGCCGTCGTCGGGCGCCAGGACCGAGATGCGCCCGGACCCCGGTGTCGCCACGCAGACGTTGCCGTCTGCCTCGACCGCGAGCGAGTCGAGGAACTGGAAGCCCGGCAGCCGCGCCAGCAGGTTGCCGCCGTGCGGCACCAGGCCCGCAGGGGTAGCGGGCTCGCCCGGCGCGGTGACCTCCCACCACCACACGCACGCCGTGTACGTCTCCGCCACATAGAGGCGGGACCCGTCGGGTGAGAGGCCGACGCCGTTCGGGCAATCGAGCGGGAAGACGACCTCGCGGATCTCCGATCCGTCGGCGGTCGCGTAGTAGATGCCCGTCCGGTCCGAGGCTCGCTCGTGCCGGATGCCGTAGTCGGTGAAGTAGAAGCCGTCGTGACCGTCGAAGACGAGGTCGTTCGGGGCGATCAGGCGCCGCCCGCCGCAATCCTCGTACAGGACCTCCGACTCACCTGACTCGAGGTCGATGCGCTCGATTCGCCCGCCCTCGTGGGCAGTCGGCGGCTGGTGGCTGAGAGTAATGCCTCCCACTTCGACGAAGTCGAAGGCGGCGCCGTTGTTGCATACGTACAGCTTGCCGTCCGGGCCGATCGAAGCGCCGTTCGGCCCGCCGCCGGGCTCCGCCACGGTCGCCATCGAGCCGTCGGGCGCGATCCGCGTGACCTTGCCGGCCGCGATCTCGACCACGACAACGCTGCCGTCTTGCATCGCCACAGGCCCTTCCGGGAAGCGCAGCCCCGACGCGAGCTCGATCGGTTCGGGCGTGCGCGACGCTTGCGTGCTCATCGCGCTGCGTGGGGACTCGTCACGGCCGCGAGCGGCAGCTCGAGAGCGCCCGGCCCGTACTCGACGGAGATCGGCGGCTCGGAGCCTTCTCGGAGGCGGTAGGCGACGTACAGCGGCCCGGTCTCTCCCGGGCGGAGCTCGGTGATGACGCCAAGCCGATCGAGCTCGAACGGCTCGTCATAGCTGGGCTTCTGGAAGGCGCCGTAAAGCGGGTGCGCGAAGGCGGCGGCGAAGCGGGCCGAGCTCGCGAGCGCGCGACCACCGGAGTCCCGTACGACCATCTCGCGGACATCCAGTCGGAGCGGTCGCAGCGATGTGTTGCGGACCTGCCCGACGACGACTCGATCGTCCGCGAGTCGCGGCGGTGCGAACACGAGCGGTGATCGCGTCCAGGCCAGCTGGCCGTGAGAGGCGCCGCCGCCGCAGCCCGCGAGGACCACCACCGTGCATGCCATCCCCGCGAGCCTCCTCATTTCGGCTTCGGAGGGGTCATGAACCAGTCGCATCCCGGTGGCATGTGCTGCGTCTTGGGATCCCACGCCGTGCAGGGGACCTGCGAGGCGAGCACGACCGGGTTGGTCGGCACCGGTGACGCGCTGCCGGCCGGGCATGCGGGCAGGCTCGCGGGATCGCTGACGTGGCCGGGACCCGAGCTCTCGTTGGAGCGCCAGCAGTTGCCGACACCCTGGCCGTCCCACCTGAAGTCCACGCCGTTGGGCTCGAGCGTCCCGTCCGGGGCGTGCCCCATGTGGTTGGCGATGAACTGGTTGCCGTTGGAGGTGTCGGTCTGGTGGGCCGGGTCGTCGTCGCCGCGAAGCGCCGCGGGCACGTACAGCAGCAGCGCCCCCTGACGCCAGTTGTCATAGATGAAGTTGTGGCGTACCAGGTTGCGATTCGCGCCCGCCATGATCAGCCCCGTCCCGACGGGATAGGCGAACTGCGGGCAGACGATCCTCGGCTTGCGTTCCTCGAACGGCGTCCGGGTGCAGTAGTCCTGGCGCTCGGCGCTGTAGAGGTTCCGGTTGTTGGAGTAGATCCTGTTGTGTTCCCACTTGGC
>JBOHEE010000079.1:0-12941 GCA_050700895.1 Nitriliruptorales bacterium
GCGTCGTGGAGCGCCGCGTAGGCGATCGCGACCGCCTCGAGGTGCGCGTCCACCTCCGCGGGGTCGTAGCCGTGCAACGCGCGCCGGAAACCCGGACGCAGGACCTCCCGCGGGTGGGGCAGCCGCCACAGCGGCCGCCTCGGCGCCGGCTCGGGCCTCCCCCGGGGCGCGAAGAGGGCCACGATCGTGACGGCCAGGCCGACGAGTGCGGCGAAGCCGACGACGATCCAGGCGCCCATGGCGGGCAACCTACACTCGCCGGGTCGGGGTCCCGACGACGGCACGACGGAGGTCCGGCTGTGAGGACGCCGCTCGTCGAGCCGCCGCCGGGCCGCTTCCCGGAGCCCACCCTCGTGCTGCGCGGCCGCCATTTCGACCTCTCGCGACGGGTGCTCGTGATGGGGATCGTGAACCGGACCCCGGACTCGTTCTGGGACGGCGGCACGACGACCGCGCTCGACGCCGCGGTGGGACGCGCACTCTCGCTCGTAGAGGAGGGCGCCGACCTCGTCGACATCGGCGGGGTGAGCGCCCGGCAGGGCGAGGCGGTCTCGCCCGACGAGGAGCTCGACCGGGTCGTCCCGGTGGTCGAGCGCGTCCGCGACGAGTCGGACGTCGCCCTCTCGGTGGACACGTGGAGAGCGGAGGTCGCGGAGGCGGCGCTCGAGGCCGGGGCCGACCTCGTCAACGACGTCACCGGCGCCCACGAGCCCGACATCCTCGACGTCGTCGCGCGGTACGGGGGCGCGTACGTCGCGATGCACGGCGGTCCGCCGAAGACGTACCCGTTCCGGGTCGGCTACCGCCCCGACGTCGTCACCGCCGCCGTGGCGCACTGCCGGGAGCTCGCCGACCGGGCGGTGGCGGCGGGGATCGCGCCGGCCTCGGTGATCGTCGACCCCGGCCACGACTTCATGAAGACGACCCACCACAGCCTCGCGCTGTCACGTCATCTCGAGGAGTTCGCCGCCCTCGGCCACGCCGTGCTCGTGGCGCTCTCGAACAAGAGCTTCATCGGCGAGACCCTCGGTGTGGGACTCGACGAGCGCCCCGCCGGCAACGCCGCAGCCGAGGCCTTCTCGGTCCTCCGCGGCGCGAACATCCTCCGCGTCCACGACGTGGGAGCGACGGTGCGGACCGTGCGGATGCTCGAGGCGCTCCTCGGCTGGCGCGGCCCGGCGCGCCCCACCCGCGGCCTCCAGTAGGCATACCTCACGCCACGCACGCCGTTCCCCCCGCCGGGGAGCGGCGACCAGGCCATCGAGGTCTCGGACGGCCCAGACAAGGAGTCCGGCCGTCCGGTGGTTCCCCCCGCCGGGGAGCGGCGACCAGGCCATCGAGGCCACCCCTTCCCCAGTCCCGCATCCGGTACTCGAGAAGCGGTGGCTGTTGTCCACAGGCCTGGAGCGATCCGTCAAGCGGAGGGACGCCCCGAGCGGCACGTTGTCGGCATGTCCGAAGACGCGTGGGGCCTGCTCGCTCGCCAGTCGAGCCGTCGGTTCGGCTGCTTCACCGTCGAGCAGGCCCGAAGAGCAGGGATCGCAGCGACCGATCTCGCGCGGAAGCGGGAGGCGGGAACCGTGACACGCGTACATCGCGGGGTCTACCGCTTCAACTCCGTTCCCGACGGACATCGGGCGCAGGTGCTCGCTGCGGTGTACGCGGCCTGCCCCGGTGCGGTGGCATCTCACACGACCGCCGCGGCGCTGTGGGAGCTCGGGGACCTCGACCTCGGACGGCCCTACCACCTTCTCGTCGTCGGACGATGCCAGCGGTCCCTCGACCGAGTCGTCGTCCATGAGGCAGGAGACCTCGACCGGCTCGACACAACGAGGCTTGGGCCGATCCCGATCACGGCGGTGCGACGGACGATCGTCGACGTCGCGGCCCTCGTGCCCGTCGCCGTTCTCGAGGATCTCGTCGTCGAAGCCCAGCGGCGAAGCCTCGCGGATATTGCCGGCATCGAAGCCGCCCTGTCGCTCGCACCCTCAAACTGTGCGGGCACATCCGATCTCCGCCGGATGCTGCGGTCGATGCGCCCCGAAGAGATCCAGCGCCTGATGTCGCGACTCGAGGCCCATTTCCTACGGCTGGTACACCACCTGGGCCTCCCGGCGCCGGAGGTCAACCGTCGGATCGTCGCCGGTGGAAAGGTGGTGGCGAAGGTGGACTTCATCTGGCCGTCGGCCCGCCTCATCGTCGAGGTGGACGGGTTGCGCTGGCACTCGACGCCCAGCCAGAAGGCGTACGACGACGATCGCCAGAACGAGCTCGTGCTGCGCGGCTACCGGGTGCTCCGATTCGGCGCCCGACGGATCCTCGGGTCGCCGGAGCGCGTCGGTGCCCAGATCCGCGCCGCGCTCGAGGCCAGCACTTCCCCAGTTCCGTATCCGGTACCCGAGAAGTAGCAGCTCGGAACGGGAGTGCGGTGTCGGACGCCGACTGGACGCGGCTGTGGTGGGCGCGCGTCGACCGAGAAGTAGCAGCTCGGAACGGGAGTGCGGTGTCGGTCTACGCGGCGGGCGGGGGGAGGCGCTGGAGGCCGGCGAGCCGGGAGACCTCGACCATCAGGCAGCGGTCCTCCACGACGTCGAGCCCGGCCTCTTCGGCGATCGCGCGGCCCTCCTCCGACACCAGCCCGAGCTGGAACCACAGCCCGCGTGCCCCGACCCCGACCGCCTCCCGGGCGACCCCCGGCAGGTGCTCGGCGCGGCGGAAGACGTCGACGAGGTCGATCTCTCCCGGGACGTCGGCGAGCGACCGGTACGACCGCTGGCCGAGGACCATGTCGGCGTTCGGGTTGACCGGCACGATCTCGTAGCCCCGACGCTGGAGCTCGGCCGCGACACCGTTGCTCGGCCGGTTCGGGTCCGGCGACAGCCCCACGACGGCGATCCGCCGGGCGTAGCCGAGGATGCGTTCGATCGTCTCGCTCTGGTCCACGCCAGGCCCTTCGGGGAGGCGTCACGACAGGGAACGTAGGCGCTCCCGCCCGCGCTTCCCGGCACAACGACCGGGTGCGCGGCGCGCCCCACGGTGCGGATGCACCGGTGAGCGGAAACGGGCGTGACCGCGCCCCGGGTTCGCGGGCCGCGAGGGGGTAGGTTCGGGTGGAGCGGAACTGGAGGCAGCACGTGCGAGCGGGCCAGCCGAGGAAGCACGTCTTCGTGTGCATCAACGAGCGGCCCGCCGACCATCCCCGCGGCTCCTGCACCGGGCGGGGCTCTGCGGCGATCTTCAACGCGCTGCGCGAGACGGTCGGGGATGCCGGGCTCGTCGACATCAAGGTGACCTTCAGCGGCTGCATGGAGCCGTGCATGGTCGGACCCGTCGTCTACGTCGCCCCCGACGACGTCTGGTACGGCGGCGTCACCCCCGAGGACATCCCCCGGATCGTCGAGGAGCACCTCGTCGGCGACGAGCCGGTCGAGTTCCTCCGCATCGGCGAGGAGGAGTTCGAGCTGTCACCGCTCGAGGGCCGTGCCGACCTTCCCCCGGGGATGATCCCACCTGCGTCATGAGGGGGTTCGGGGGACTCAAGAAGTCGAGCGCGGCCACGCAAGTCTCCCGCGGCTGCGCGAGACGTAGTCCCCCGATGGATAGAAGGGGACAGCGTCCGCTGACCGCACGGGGCTTCTGAAGAAACGTGCGCCGTGCGCCATGATGGACGGTAGGCGATCGAGGAGGAGGCATCGTGAGCGCCGCGGTCGACGACACCAACCAAGACCCGGATCTCATGCCCATCCAGGGCTACGACGCGATCGAGTTCTGGGTCGGCAACGCGAAGCAGGCCGCCCACTACTACCGCACCGCGTTCGGCTTCCAGCTCGCCGGCTACGCCGGCCCCGAGACCGGCGTGCGCGGCCGCGCGAGCTACGTCCTGAAGCAGCGGGCGGTCCGTTTCGTGCTGACCTCCGCCCTCGATCCCCAGGATCCCGTCAACCGCCACCAGTCGGTCCACGGCGACGGGGTGCGTGACGTCGCCTTCACCGTCCCGAACGCCGAGGAGGCCTTCCGGACCGCGGTCGAGCGCGGCGCCGAGCCCTTCCGCGAGCCGGAGGTCGTCGAGGACGAGCATGGCAAGGTCGTGGTCTCCGCCATCGCCGCGTACGGCGACACGATCCACAGCTTCGTCCAACGCGACGACTATTCGGGCGTCTACCTCCCCGGCTACGAGCCGATGGAGGAGCCGATCGCCGAGCCGGTGGGACTCTCGTCGATCGACCACGTCGTCTGCAACGTCGAGCTCGGGAAGATGAACGAGTGGGCGCGCTTCTACGCCGGCATCCTCGGCTTCAAGGAGTTCCGCCACTTCACCGACGAGGACATCTCGACGGAGTACACCGCCCTCATGTCGAAGGTGCTGTGGGACGGCACCGGGCGCATCAAGCTGCCGATCAACGAACCCGCCGAGGGCAAGAAGAAGTCGCAGATCGACGAGTACCTCGAGTTCTACGCGGGACCCGGGGTCCAGCACATCGCGATCTCGACGCCCGACATCGTCCGGACCGTCCGCCAGATGCGCTCCCGCGGGGTCACGTTCCTCGAGGTGCCCGACACGTACTACGTGGACGCGAAGGAGCGCGTCGGCGACGTCGACGAGGCCTGGGACGACCTCCAGGAGTGCGGCATCCTCGTCGACCGCGACCACGAGGGCTACCTCCTCCAGATCTTCAGCGAGCCGGTGCAGGACCGCCCGACGCTGTTCTACGAGATCATCCAGCGCCACGGCGCGACCGGGTTCGGGCTCGGCAACTTCAAGGCGCTGTTCGAGGCGATCGAGCGCGCCCAGGAGCGGCGCGGCAACCTCTAGGAGGCTGGTGCCCAACTCTGGTGCGCGTCTGGCCGGTCCAGATCGCCCCTGGCGGCGTTGCGGACTCGCTTGCGCAGCGCTGCTACGCGGCGCTCGCCGCGCCTTGCCGGATGACGATCTGTCCTCGCCCATGCGCACACCACGTTGAGCACCACCCTCCTAGGGACCCGTCCGCACCACCCACCGTCGTTGGGTGCGTCTCCATCACCGACAGGTGGGGACAGAGACGCACGCAACGGGTGTGTCAGCGGACCGGCTCGCCCGACGGGTCGACGACGAACCAGACGTCGTTGATGCCCTGGCCGTTCGTGTCGCCCGGCGCGCTGTCGTTCGCGAAGTAGTGCAGCGGCCAGCCGTTGTAGGTGACCTGCGTCACGCCCGAAGGATGGTCGGCCGTGCCGAGCAGGCCGTCGTCGGCCCCCTCCCCCGCGCTCGCGGGTCCCTCCAAGGGGGGCCAGTTCGCCGCACAGTCGTCCGCGCACGTCGGCGTCCCCTGCTCGTCGGGCATGAACAGGTAGAGGGTCATGCCCTCCCCGTCCACGAGGATGTCGCCGAGGTCGGAGGAGGCCGTCGCCACCGTCGCTGCGGCCTGCTCCTCGGTCTCCGTCGCCGGGGCCTGCTCCTCGGTCTCCGTCGCAACAGCCTGCTCTTCGGTCTCGGTCGCCGCGGTGTCATCGACGTCCTGCTCAGCGACGCCGTCACCTCCGCCACAGGCGGCAGCCAGGAACGCGAGCACGAGCAGCAGCGGTCCGACACGGTCACGCATGGTGGGAACCCCCTCTTCGGTGTCGCGGATAGCTACGCACGGCCGGCACGTAGGGTTCAGCCACGATCGATTCGCCGTGGGGCTGACAGCCGCGGCGGGGCCTCGCTAGCCTCGCCGCGTTCCGCGGCGCCGCCGCACTTCCCCCGGGACATCGCCCGGCCGAGGAGCAGCGCCGTGACCACCGCGTGGGAACCCCATCCGGAACGCCAGTCCTGGGACGACTACTTCCTGGACCTCGCACGGGCCGCCTCGACCCGCGCGACCTGTTCCCGGCGCAAGCACGGGGCGGTCATCGCCCTCGACCGTCGCATCGTGTCGACCGGCTACAACGGCGCGCCCTCGGGCTTCCCGCACTGCGAGGACGGGGCGTGCCCGCGCGCGGCGTCGGACGCGAAGCAGGGGCACGACTACGACGACTGCACCGCGATCCACGCGGAGGCGAACGCCCTCCTGTTCTCCTCCCCCGTCGAGCGTCAGGGAGCGACGCTCTACTGCACCGGGGCCCCGTGTTTCGGCTGCGCGAAGCTCATCGCGAACTCCGGCATCGCCGAGGTCGTCGCGTCCGGCGGCCGCTACGACGGCTGGAGCGAGGTCCGCGACTTCCTGCGCCGCTGCGAGGTCCGGGTCCGGCTCCTCGACGGGCTCGAGGGCGTGCCCGTCCTCGACCTGCGCTCCGCCGCGAGCTGACCACCCCCCGCATCCTGTGAGCATCGAGTTCCACCCCTCGGAACCCACTGCTCACAGAACGCGGGGCCACGTCCGTAGCCTCGGGGCTGCGCGGACGCGACGACTAGAGTCGCCGTCATGGGGATCATCGCTCGCAGCGGCGCCGACGGCGGGCTCGTCACCCTCACGCTCGACGACGGCAAGCTGAACGCGCTCGACGCGGACGTCTTCCGCGAGATCGACGAGGCCTTCTCGAAGGCCGCCGACGCGCCTGGGGTGGTCCTCGCCGGCCGCGAGGGCGTCTTCACCGCCGGGCTCAACACGAAGAAGCTGCCCGAACTCGACGACGACGGCCTGAAGGAACTCCTCACCGTCTTCGGCCAGGCGGTGATGCACGTGTGGACCCACCCGGCGCCGGTCGTGGCGGCGTGCACCGGTCACGCGATCGCGGCCGGGACGATGCTCGCGATGGCCTGCGACCACGCGGTCGCGGCCGAGGGCGACTTCCGCTGGGGTCTCACCGAGACCCAGATCGGCTTCTCGCTGCCGGAGTTCGGCATCGCCCTCGCGAGGGCGAACGTCCGCAGCGACCGCGTCGACGACCTCCTCCTGCCAGGAGCGGTCGTCGGTCCCGACGTCGCGGTCGAGGTGGGCTACGCGGACGAGCTCGCGCCGGCCGGCGAGGTCCTCGCGCGGGCCGAGGAGAGGGCGCACGAGCTCTCGGCGCTGCCCCGATCGGCGTACGCGGCGACGAAGCAGCGCCTCCGCGGTGAGACCGCCGAGCGCGTCCTCGCCGGCCTCGAGGCCGATGTCGCCGAGCTCGTCGCCGCCCGTCCCGGCTGAGTTGGGGGGTCGGGGGACTCGAGAAGCCGAGCGGCGGCGCCCGAGCCTCCCGGGGCGACGCGAGACGTAGTCCCCCGCTCGGGTTCGAGCGCCCGGCAGGCGACCACTACCCTGCCCGACGCTGATCACGGAGGCGGCGTGGGCGACTACCACTGGCGCGAGCTCTACCACGAGGTCGTCGAGACCGGTCTCTGCACCGGCTGCGCTGCCTGCGTCATGGCGTGCCCCCAGGACGTCCTGGGCTACACCGAGGACTACTACCCCGTCCAGATCGGCGAGGGGATGGGGTTCGACCAGTGCGTGACGGGCGACCGCGGCTGCGACATCTGCACCCGCGCCTGCCCTCGCTTCCGGACCTGGGAGACCGAGCTCGACACGGAGCTGTTCGGGCGGGTCCGGCAGCCGGACGAGGTCTACGGCGTCGCTCGCTCGCTCCTGCTGGTGCGCGCGACCGACGCCGGCATCAACAAGGCTGGCCAGGACGGCGGGCTCGTCTCGACCCTGCTCATCTGGGGCCTCGAGAGCGAGCGCATCGACGGGGCGCTCACCTCGGCGATCACCCAGACGCGGGGACCGTTCGACTCCGAGCCGTTCCTCGCAACGACCCGCGAGGACGTGCTGGCGACCGCCGGGTCGCGCTACACGTACTCGGCGAACCCGCTCGCGATGGGGGAAGCCGACGAGCAGCGGCTGAAGCAGATCGCTCTCGTCGGGATGTCCTGCCAGGCCTCGATCAACGGCAGCGTCGCCGCCCGTGGCGTGAACAAGTACCGGCGCAAGATCGCGCTGACGATCGGGCTCCTGTGCTCCAAGACGTTCACCTACGACGGCCAGAAGCAGGTCCTCGCCGACCACGGCATCGCCATCGACGACGTCACCAAGGTCAACGTCAAGGGCCGCTACATGGTGTGGACCCGCGACGGCGGGTACCACGAGATCCCGCTGAAGGAGCTGCACCCGTTCACGCGGCCGGGCTGCAAGCTCTGCCCCGACTTCGCCGCGGAGCACGCCGACATCTCCACCGGAGGGATCGGCGCCGACGATGCGTGGACGCTCACGATCGTCCGCACCGCCCGCGGGGAGGAGTGGATGCAGGGCGTCATCGACGAGGGCCTCGTCGAGGTCCGGCCGGCGGAGGATGACGAGGTGGCGATGAAGCTCCTCCGCAAGCTCTCGGAGAAGTCACGCGAGCGGTGGCCGGTCGACGTCGTCCCCCAGGGTCACGCCGCCCCGGCGCTCCTCCCCACCGCCTGAACGAGGGATCGTGAGCCAGGCGGGCATCGTGTTGCCCGAGCGGTTCACGATCCGCCGTCTACCCAACCCGCGGCCCCACGACCCCATGATCGTGAGCCAGGCGGGCATCATGTTGCCCGGACGGTTCACGATCGCCGACTGGTCTACACGACCTCGGCTTCGGCGACCGTCGGGTGGTCGACGCCGGTGTTGCCCACCTGAAACGCGCCGCCGGGCGAACCGAGCCCTGTGACCGAGTCCTCGAAGAACTCCGCGTTGATGGCGGTGTACGGCCCCCACTCTGCGGGCAGGTCGTCCTCGTAGGCGATCGCCTCCACCGGGCAGACGGGCTCACAGGCTGCGCAGTCGATGCATTCGGTGGGGTGGATGTAGAGCATCCGCGGACCTTCGTAGATGCAGTCCACCGGGCACTCCTCGACGCACGCCTTGTCCTTCACGTCGATACAAGGCTCGGCGATGACGTAGGTCACTTCGGCTCCTCCTGTCCGCGCACGGACGAGCTCTCTTCCGGTGGGTGCGCGGCGCCTAGGTGTCGTCTCGGGCGCCTCGGGCGTGAGGGTACGGGCTCGCATCGGCGGGGGCGAACCAGCGCCGCATCCGCGATGGTGAGGGCCGGACGGTGCGCCGATACCGTCTCACACGCCGCCGGCTGCCAGGGGCCCGGTGAAGATCCGCTACGAGAACCGACTGACCCGCGACGACGTCGGCGCACGCGTCGTCGTCCGCAGGTGGGTCACCGACGAGGTGCGCGGTCCCGTCCCGAGCGACGTCCTCGGCGAGCTCGTCTCGTGGTCGGAGGAGGGCGTCCTCACGATCCGCCGCCGCAACGGCGAGCTCGTCGAGGTGGACGAGAACGAGATCCTCGCCGCGAAGACGGTGCCCCCGCCCCCACCGCCCCGCCGCCGATCCACCGCAACCTGACACGCCCTTCGCGTTGCGTGAGCAGCCGGTTCCACCCCCCGGAACCAGGTGCTCACAGAACCGAGGGGGATCCGGGGTCAGCAGGCCTCTTGGGCCGTCTCGCAGTCGAGGAGGAGGTAGCGCAGGTCGACGGTGACCGGGCCGTCGTTGGGGTTCTCGACCCGGACGGTGCCGCAGTAGCCGCTGCCCGCCCCGTCGGCGCCGCTGCCGACCGGTCCCTCGATCCCCTGGGAGACCGTCGTGAGCACCACCCGTGGCGCCCCCTCGCTCGTCGTCGCCCACCCGAACCGGGAGCCGAAGCTCGCGCAGGGGGGTGGCGATCCCCCGTCCTGGACGAGCACGCTCGACCCGTCGAAGTTGTAGGTCCCTCCCGCCGAGAGCGAGACGCCGATGCAGTCCTCGGCGAGGACCTCCGCACCCTCGGGGGCCGTGAGGTCGGGCGCGGCGCAGGTCGCCGGCTCGACGACTTGGGGGGACGGGGCGGGGGTCACGGTCCCGGTGACCGTGACGGTCTCGCGCACCGTGATCGTCTCGGTCACCGCGGGGGTGGCCGCACCCTCGCCTCCGCGCGAGCAGGCGGCGAGGAGAGCGAGGGCGGCAGCCGCCACGATCGGTCGTGCGACCACGGGCGTTCCGTCGTCAGGGTCGGCCAACCCTAACTAACGACGTCGGCGGCGCACGCCGACGCGCGCGCGGGACTTACGACGGAGCCCGCTCCTCCTCGCGTGCCGGCTCCTCGTCGGGGACGGCGACCGGCTCCTCCCGGCGGTCGCGCGGGCGCGTGGAGCCCAGCCGCACGCGTCCGACCCGGCGCTCCACCACCCAGCTGCCGCTTCCGGCCCCGAGGGCGATGGCGGCGAGGATCGTGACGAGCAGCCCGGCCCCGAAGTGGTAGACGAGGAGCGCGCCGACCTGGACCGGGTCGCCGAGCTCTCCGCCGGTTCCCGGCAGCGTCAGCGGCGTGCCGTACACCGCAGGCGACAGCGTCAGCCAGACGCCGGCGAGCAGCGCGATGAACGACCCGATGATCCGGGAAGAGCGTGCGGCGGGCAGCATCATGATGCCGCCGATCACCGCCGCGGCGCCCGGCAGGACGTGGCCGACGACGCGCTCGGTGGTGAGGACCCAGGCGGCCTCGCCACCCGCCTCGAAGCCGAACAGCGGCCCGACGAGCGGCAGAAACGCACTCGCAGCCCCGATGAGGATGAGTAGGACGCCCACGAACGGCATGGGACCTCCCTTCGATGGTCCCTCCATCGTGGTTGATCAGCACGGTCCGCGCCTGCCGTCGACACGGCCGAGCGGGCATGTCCCACTCCGGAGCGTGACGAGCCCGGTTCGGCGGCGCAGCCGCCCGCCCGTCAGGAGACGATCGCCTCGGCCGTGACCGCTTCGAGCTGATCGGCGTGCTCCTCCCAGTGCGCCGGGAGGAACTCCACGATCGAGCGGAGAGTCCAGGTCATCCAGGGCATCGTGACGATCTCCTCCCAGTGCGCCGGGAGGGACTCCACGATCGAGCGGAGGGTCACCTCGTCCTGCGTCTCGTGAGTGGCGGTGTCGAGCTCCTCCGGGTCGATGCTCCCCACGGCGCCGCGGAGCTCCCGCTGTGCCGCGTCGAGCTCCGCGGTGAGGTCGTCCGGCTCGATCTCGGCGTAGGACGCCACACGCTCCTCACCCGTCGTGTCGAACTCCTCGAAGTGGGCATCGGCCTCGTTGCGGAGGCGAGCGATCTTCTGGCCGGTGGACACCCGGGCCGTATCGCGCAGGTGCCCGGCGATCTCGCGGGGCGTCCACTCGAGCTCACCGGAGCGGTCGAGGAAGTGGCCCGTGGTCAGGAGCCTCTCGAGAGCGACCTCGTTCGCCGGCACGTCCCAGCCCTTGCCCGTGAGGCGGCCGAGACGGGCGGCGACGCGGTCCTGCGCCGCGGCGAGCCGCCGCACACCGTCCTCGACGAGGTCGTTGCCGGACGCGATCAGGTGCCGGGACATCTCGCTCATGGACGTACTCCCCGATCGGCTTCAACCTCGACCCTACGATCTGCTTCGACCTCGACCCCTACGATCTGCTTCGACCTCGACCCTACGATCTGCTTCGACCTCGACCCCACCGACCGCCTTCGGGGAGCGGCCGACAGCCGCCTCCGAGCGTCAGGGTGGGGCCGGACCTCTCAGGTCACCTCGCGGGTGAGGACGAGATGGACGACGGCGGCGTTGCGGCGCCACGCCTCGAGCCGGCTCTTGCCGGGCGGGTCGTACTTGTCGTGGAAGGCGGCGAGGATGTCGTCCCGACCCCGATCGTCCTCTGCCAGGAACGCCGCGCGGGTCAGCCACGACCGGCCCCCGACCCGGAGCACCGCCTGCTCGTCGTTCTGGAGGTTCAGGCACCAGGTCGTGAGCCCTCCGGAGCCGCTGAAGAGGTAGACGCCCCCGGTGGCGGGGACGAACCAGAGCTCCGCCGTGTGGCGACGGCCGGTGACCCGCTGCGTCGTCGCGAGGTAGCAGTAGCGCTCCTCGACGAGCTCCTCCGGCAGGTTCACGCGTCAGTCCTCCCAGGCGAGGTCCGCGACCACCGGCCGGTGGTCGCTGGCGCGAGGCGGGTCCACCCAGGCGGCGGCGGGAGCGAGCCCGCGCACGAGGACCCAGTCGATCCGCACGGCGCCGACCCCGGTCGCCGGCCAGGTGAAGCCCGGCCCGCTCCCGGCCTCGAGCTGCGGGTCCCGGAAGCCGGCACCGGCGAGCATCCGATAGGGATCGGCACGACGGTCGGAGTTGAAGTCGCCCCCGACGACGGCCGGCGCGTCGTCGTCCAGCACCGAGACGATCGCGTCCATCTCGGCGCGCCGCTGTTCGGCCTCGAACCGCTGCCGCTCGACGACCGACTCGCCGCAGAGCGGGCACGGGCTCGTGAGGTGGACCGCGACGACCTGGAGGCGCCGCCCGTCGACGTCGAGCACCACCACCGCCGTCGGCCGCGAGTGGACGTCGACCTGCGGGATCGGACGCACCTCGACGATCGGATGGCGCGAGACTACGCCGACGCCGCCGACCCGACCGGGCTCGCCGAACCAGCTGTGCGGGAGGTGGTCGGCGACGCCCTCGCGGATGGCAGCTGCGGTGGAGGGGAACACCTCCTGGACCAGGAGGACGTCGGGGTGCTCGTCACGGACGAGGGACACGACGTGGCTCGTGTCGGGCGCCCGGACATAGGTGTTGTAGCTCGCCACCCGCAGGTCGCCGGCGGCGGCCGGCGCCGACCCGACGAAGAGACCGCCGAAGCTCCAGACGAACAGGACCGCGGGCAGCCCCAGCGCGACAACGGCCAGCCGGCGCCGGAGGAGGAGCGCGACGAGGACGAGCGGCAGCGCCGGCAGGGCCCACCAGAACGTGGCCGCGTTCACGAGCAGCGTCCACCAGGTGTCTCCGAAGGCGAGCCACGCCGCGAGCGAGACGGCCGTCGCAGCCCCGTAGAGCAGGGCGACCGCGTCGAACCACCCGACTCGACGTCGTGGTCGGATCGACGCGGTTCCCCCGGGACGCGTGCGCAGCGCCGTGGCCATCCCTCGTCTAGGAGGCTGGTGTCCAACTTCGGCGCACGCCTGGGCGGTCCAGATCGCCCCTGGCGGCGTTGCGGACTCGCTTGCGCAGCGCTGCTGCGCGGCACTCGCCGCGCCTTGCCAGC
>JBOHEE010000080.1:0-3224 GCA_050700895.1 Nitriliruptorales bacterium
ATCGACAGCGGATGGAACAGACGCCAGTAGCGCCGCATGACCGCTAGCCCCGCGCGGATCACCCACTTCCGCAGAACGCGCAGCACCGGTGGTCTCGCTCCTCGTCGCCAGGCCCGGGACTGTACGCGCTGGAGCGACGCGGAAGCGGAGGCGTGCGGGGGGAGCGCTACGCTCGGTTTCATGGCGGAGGAGCGGAAGCAGGAGGCCGCGAGCGGGTTCGAGGTGCCGCTGGTGGCGGGCCCGGACCAGCTCGACGGCTTCGATCCCGAGCGGGATCTCGGGGCGCCCGGCGAGTACCCCTACACCCGCGGGCCGTACGAGACGATGTACCGCGGGCGTCCCTGGACGATCCGCCAGTACGCCGGCTTCGGTACCGCGGCAGAGACGAACGAGCGCTACCACTACCTCCTGGAGCAGGGCACGACGGGCCTGTCGGTGGCGTTCGACCTGCCCACCCAGATGGGGCTCGACTCGGACCATCCCCGCGCGGAGGGAGAGGTCGGCAAGGTCGGCGTCGCGATCGACAGCCTCGAGGACATGCGTCGGCTGTTCGACGGCATCCCGCTCGGCGAGGTGTCGACGTCGATGACGATCAACGCGCCGGCGTCGCTCCTCCTCCTGCTCTACGAGCTCGTCGCCGAAGAGGGGGGCGCGGACCCGAGGGAGCTGCGCGGCACGATCCAGAACGACGTCCTCAAGGAGTACATCGCCCGGGGGACGTACATCTACCCGCCGAAGCCCAGCCTTCGCCTCGTTAGCGACACGTTCGAGTACTGCGCCGAGCACCTGCCGAACTGGAACACGATCTCGATCTCCGGCTACCACATGGGGGAGGCGGGCGCGACCCCCGCCCAGGAGCTCGCCTTCACGCTCGCGAACGCGATCGCGTACATCGACGCGGCGCTCGACGCCGGGCTCGCGGTCGACGACTTCGCTCCGCGACTGTCGTTCTTCTTCGTCGCGCGGACGAACATCCTCGAGGAGGTCGCGAAGTTCCGTGCCGCCCGGCGCCTCTACGCACGCATCATGAAGGAGCGGTTCGGCGCGCAGGACCCGAAGTCGATGCAGCTCCGCTTCCACACCCAGACCGCAGGCGTCCAGCTCACCGCGCAGCAACCGCAGGTGAACCTGATCCGCGTGGCCGTCCAAGCGCTCGCCGCGGCGCTCGGGGGGACCCAGTCCCTCCACACCAACTCCTACGACGAGGCGCTGGCGCTCCCGAGCGAGCACGCCGCGAGGCTCGCGGTCCGCACCCAGCAGGTCCTCCGCCACGAGACCGACGTCACCGCGTCGGTGGACCCCCTCGCGGGCTCGTACCTCATCGAGTCGATGACCGACGAGATCGAGCGCATGGCGAGCGACTACATCGCGCAGATCGACGATCTCGGCGGCGCGGTCGAGGCGATCGAGGGCGGCTTGCAGAAGCGGGAGATCGAGGACGCCTCCTACCGCCTCCAGCGCCGCATCGAGGAGGAGCAGCAGATCGTCGTCGGGATCAACCGCTACCAGGCCGACGAGGAGCTCGACGTGGAGCTCCAGCGGGCCGACCCCGACGCGGTCCAGCGCCAGGTCGAGCGCACCGGCCGGGTCCGCGCCGAACGCGACCAGGACGACGTCGGCGAGGCCCTCGAGGCGGTGCGGAAGGCCGCCGCGGGCAGCGACAACCTGCTGCCACCCATGAAGGAGGCGCTGCGGCGCATGGCCACGCTCGGGGAGGTGTGCGACGTCCTCCGCGAGGAGTTCGGGACGTACACCCCGGCCGACGCGATGTAGCCCGCGGTGAGCCAGCGGATCGTCGTACTCGGCGGGGGCCCAGGCGGCTACGAGGCCGCGCTCGTCGCCGCCGAACTCGATGCCGACGTGACGCTCGTCGCGGACGAAGGCCTCGGGGGCAACTGCGTCCTCTCCGACTGCGTCCCGTCCAAGTCGCTGATCGTCGCGGCCGAGGCGATGGGGTGGATGGGCACCGCGAGCGAGCTCGGCGTCCGCGTGCCCGACGCGGGGGAGTTCGACCGCACCTACGTCGACTACCGGGCGGTGGCGGAGCGGGTGCTCTCGCTCGCGCGCAGCCAGTCGGAGGACATCGAGCGCAAGGTGTCCAAGGCCGGGGTCGACGTCCAGCGCGGCCGCGGCCGCGTCTCCGGCTACCACGAGGTGAGCATCGACCTCGAGGACGGCAGCACCGAGCGTGTCCACGCCGACTACGTCCTCGTCGCGACCGGCTCCCAGCCGCGCGTGCTGCCCTTCTTCGAGCCCGACGGCGAGCGCATCCTCACCGCGAAGCACGTCTACTCGCTGCCCGAGGTCCCCGAGCGTCTCATCATCGTCGGATCCGGTGCGACCGGTGCCGAGTTCGCGCACGCGTTCGTCCGCTTCGGATCGGACGTCGTCCTCGTGTCGTCGCGCAGCCTGATCCTCCCCACCGAGGATCCGGACGCGGCGGCACTCCTGGAGCGCGTCTTCGAGCGGCGAGGCATGGAGATCCTGCGCGAAGTGAGGGCGGTCAGCTGCGAGCGCACCGCGGACGGCGTCGTGGTCGGTTTGAACGACGGGACCAGCGTCGAGGGCACCCACGTCCTCTTCACCGTCGGGCAGGTGCCGAGCTCGCGGGACCTCGGGCTCGAGGACGCCGGCGTCGAGGTCGAGCCGTGGGGTGGCGTCGTCGTCGACGGGGTGTCGCGGACGAGCTGCCGCTGGATCTACGCGGCGGGCGACGTCGTCGGGCGGATGATGCTCGCCAACGTGGCCGCCATGCAGGGCCGCACCGCGATGTGGCACGCGCTCGGCCAGGCGGTGACGCCGATCCGGTGGGACGCGGTCACGGCGACGATCTTCACCGAGCCGGAGGTCGCGACGACCGGGCTCACGGCGCGCGACTGCGAGGAGCAGGACGTCCCCTACCGCGCCTCGCGGCTCGACTTCACCGGGAATCCGCGGGCGAAGATGGGCATGCGGACCGACGGGTTCGTGAAGGTCATCGCGATGCCCGGCTCCGGGACCGTCCTCGGCGCCGTTGTCGTCTCCGCGGACGCGGCCGACCTCATCCAGCCGCTCGCCGCCGCGGTCCACAACCGCCTGACGGTGAGCCAGCTCGCGACGACCTCGACCGTCTACCCGTCCATGGCCGGCTCGATCACCGAGGCCGCCCGGCTCCTCATGGCTGAATAAGGTCGGGGGTTCGGGGACTCAAGCAGTCGCGTGCTGCCACGCAAGTCTCTCGGGGC
>JBOHEE010000081.1:0-4842 GCA_050700895.1 Nitriliruptorales bacterium
GGACCGACGCGTCGCACCCGGCCCCGTCGCGCACCGCCGGCTGCTCGCCGCGCACCGCGTCCCCGACGTCGACCTGTGACCGTCCGCCGTCGACCGCGAGCGTCCACGTCACCTTGCCGGCCGCCGCGGCGGCGACGTCGAGACCCGCCGCGTGCGCGACCTGGACGGCGAGCACGTGCGACACGTACGGGGTCGGCGTGACCTGCCGGCCGAGCCCCTCGAGGACGATCGCGAGGTCCACGAGGTCGCCGCCCGCCCCGCCCTCGGCCTCGGCAACGGCCAGCCCTGCGAACCCGGCCAGGAGGCTCTTCGTCGGCTCCTCGGGGTGCGTGCCGCCGTCGAGGAACTGCCGCGCTGCCCCGCGCCCGCCCTTCGCGAGGTCGCGGACCGTCGAGGCGAGCGCCTCCTGTTCGTCGCTGAAGGTCGCACGCATGGGAGCTCCTCGGGTCAGCGGGAACGCGGGAGGCCGAGCACGCGCTCGGCGATGATCGAGCGCTGGATCTCGTCGGTGCCTCCCTCGACGGAGTTGCCCCGCGCCCGCAGGTAACCGCGCCCCCAGCGTCCGTTCGGCTGCCGGTCGAACGTGATGCTCTCGGGGGCGCCGAGGTCGAGGGCGAGTCGGGTCATGCCTTGCATGAGCTGCGCCCATGAGAGCTTCAGTGCGGAGCCCTCCGCCCCCGGCATGCGCCCCGCCGACACCGCCGACATCTGCCGCACCGTGCCGATCCGCAGCGCCTCCGCCTCGGCGTGGAACGCCGCGAGGCGGTCAAGGACGACCGGGTCGTCGGACGCCCCGGTCTCGATCGCGCGGTCGACGAGCGCGTCGAGGATGCGTCGGGCGGTGGCACTGAGCGAGAACGCCAGCGAGCCGCGCTCGAACGCCAGGGTCGTGAGGGCCACCTTCCAGCCGTTGCCGACGCCGCCGAGGACCTCGTCCTCGCTGACAGGCACGTCGTTGAGGAAGAGCTCGTTGAAGTCGGCCTCGCCGTTGATCATGACGAGAGGACGCACCTCGACGTCGGACATGTCGGCGAGGAAGTAGGTGATGCCGGCGTGCTTCGACTCGCCGTTCTCCGCGTCGGGCGCCGGGCCGGTCCGGGCGAGGAGCATGCAGCGCTCAGCGGCGTGTGCGAACGAGGTCCACACCTTCTGCCCGCTCACGACCCAGCCGCCCTCGACCTGCTCGGCCCGGCTCCGCAGGCCGGCGAGGTCCGACCCGGCCCCGGGCTCGCTGAAGCCCTGGCACCAGATCTCCTCGCCGCTGAGCATCGGCGGCAGGAAGCGATGCTTCTGCTCCTCGGTGCCGTGGACGAGGATCGTCGGGCCGGCGAGGATCGTGCCGAGCAGGTTCAGCGGCGTCGGCGCGTCGCGCTTGGCGGCCTCCTCGTTGAAGATGGCCTCGTAGACGATGGTGAGCCCGCGCCCGCCGTACTCCTCCGGCCAGGTGATCCCGGCCCAGCCGCCATCGTGGAGGCGCTCCTGCCACCAGCGACTGTTCGCGAGGCGCTCCTCGTGGGTGCCCTCGGTGTCGTTTGGGAGCTGAGGGAGGGTCTCGTCGAGCCAGGCGGCGGCCTCTGCGCGGACCTCGGCCTCCTGGGGTGTGTCGCGGAAGTCCACGGTTCCTCCTCGCGTCGCTGCTGCCCGAAGAGGTGGCGGGCGGGTCACCCCCGAACGCGCCCGAGGCTACTACCTTGCCCGAACCGCGCTGGAACCGGGAGGACGATGCGGCTCCACCTCGTCGACGGCACGTTCGAGCTGTTCCGCGCGCACTTCTCGAAGCGGCCGTCGCGCACGTCTCCGGACGGGCGCGACGTGAAGGCGACGGTCGGTGTCGCCAGCTCGCTCCTCGCACTGCTCGAAGACGGCGAGGAGGCCGTCACCCATCTCGCGGTCGCCTTCGACAACCCGATCCGGTCCTTCCGCAACGAGCTGTTCCCCGGCTACAAGGACGAGACCGGCGTCCCGCCGGAGCTTCTGGCGCAGTTCGACGCGGTCGAGGAGGCGGTCGCCGCGCTCGGCGTCACGGTCTGGTCGATGGAGGAGTTCGAGGCCGATGACGCGCTCGCGAGCGCCGCCGCCCGCTGGGCGCCCGACGTCGAACAGGTCCGCATCCTCACGCCCGACAAGGACCTCGGTCAGTGCCTGTCCGGGACCCATGTCGTCCAGGTCGACCGCATGCGTGGGAAGCTCACCGACGAGGAGGCGCTGCGGGCTCGACGGGGTGTGGGTCCCGACAGCATCCCCGACCTGCTGGGGCTCGTCGGCGACACCGCCGACGGCATCCCCGGGATCCCCGGGTTCGGCGAGAAGACCGCCGCGGCCCTGCTCGGACGCTACGAGCACCTCGAGGACATCCCTGCCGACGGCTCGGCCTGGGACGTGCCGGTGCGCGGCGCCTCCCGACTCGCCCAGGTCCTCGCAGGCGCGCGGCAGGACGCCCTGTTCTACCGCCGGCTCGCGACCCTCGTGACCGACGTCCCGCTCGCCGAGGAGCTCGACGACCTCCGCTGGCCGGGCGCGCCGGGCCCGGCGTTCGCGGCATGGGCCGACGGGATCGGGGCAAGGTTCCTGCTCGATCGGCCTGGCAGCGGGGAGCCGCCTCGGTGAGCGACGACGCGCCGCACGACTTCGGTCCGACCGCGGCGAGCCAGTCGGTCGTCGCGTCGTCGCGTCGCCACTCCGCGCTCGTCGCGGCCGGGATCTTCGCGTCGCGGGTCTCCGGGCTCGTGCGCGAGGGCACGATCACGTTCTTCTTCGGCAACAGCTTCGTCGTCGACGCGTTCACGAACGCCTTCAAGATCCCGAACTTCCTCCAGAACCTCCTCGGCGAGGGGGTCCTCTCGGCCTCCTTCATCCCGGTCTACAGCCGCCTCCTCGCCGAGGGCCGTGAGGAGGATGCGGGGCGCGTCGCGGGGGCGATCGCGGGGCTCCTCGGCGTTCTCGCCGGCGGCCTCGTCCTCGCCGGGGTCTTCCTCGCCCGCCCTCTGACGCGCGTGATCGCCCCGGGGCTGCCCGCGGAGACCTTCGAGCTCACCGTCACCCTGATGCGCCTGCTGTTCCCGGCGATCGGCCTGCTCGTCCTGTCCGCGTGGTGCCTCGGCGTGCTGAACAGCCACCGCCGCTTCTTCCTGTCCTATGTCGCCCCGGTCCTGCTGAACGCGGCACAGATCGCGTTCCTCGTCGGGATCGGGTTCACGGTCCTGCGTCGTGGTCTGGCAGGAGAGGATCCGATCCCGTCCCAGGCCGATCTCGTGACCTGGCTGGCGGTCGGAACCATCGTCGGGGCCGGCCTGCAGTTCCTCGTCCAGCTCCCGAGCGTCGTCCGCCTCAGCAGGGGCCTGCGTCCGAGCCTGCGCACCGACCTCCCCGGCGTCCGGCACACGCTCCGCGCCTTCGTCCCGATCGTCGGCGGCCGCGGTGTCGTCCAGCTGTCGGTCTTCGTCGACCTCTTCCTCGCGAGCTTCCTCGCAGCCGGGGCGATCGCGGCGCTTCGTTTCGGGCAGGTGCTCTACGTGCTGCCGATCAGCCTCTTCGGCATGTCGGTGGCCGCCGCAGAGCTCCCGGCGCTCTCGAGCGTCGACGCCTCCGACCGCGCGGGGCTCCAGCGCCGGCTCGACGACGGTCTCGGCCGCGTGGCGTTCTTCGTCGTGCCCACGGCACTCGGATTCCTCGTGATCGGCGACCTGCTCGTCGGGGCGCTCTACCAGCGCGGGGAGTTCGGACGCCTCGAGACCGTGCAGGTCTGGCTCGTCCTCGCCGGGTACACGGTCGGCCTCCTCGCGAGCACCGCCTCCCGCCTTCTCCAGTCGGCCCTCTACGGGATGGGCGACCCGCGGTCTCCCGCCGTCTACGCGGCGGTCAGGGTCGTCGTGTCGGCGGCGTTCGGGGCGCTGCTCATGCTCCAGCTCGACCGGGTGCTGTGGGACGGCAGCGGCTTCTCGGTGACCGGCGCCCTGCCCGCGTTCACGTCGCTGCCCGAGGCGATCCGGGCCCCCGGCCAGCAGGCCGACCTCGTCCGCCTCGGCGCGGTCGGCCTCGCCGTCGCCGCCGGCGCGGCCTCGTGGCTCGAGTACCGGCTGCTGCGCCGACGGCTCCTGGACGTCGTGGATCACATCCGGATCGGAGGCGGCGAGCTCCGGTCGACGGCGCTCGCCGCGGTGCCGGCCGGGCTCGTGGCGCTCGCTTCCCGCGCGGTCCTCAGCGACCTTCCGATCGTCGCCGCCGCCTTCGTCGCCGTGGCGGCGACCGGTGCGACCTACGTGGCGGTCGCCCGCGCGCTCGGCCACCGCGAGGCGCAGGACCTCGTCGCGACCATCCGCCGCCGTCTTCGTCGTTGACAGCCGGGGGCCTGCGTTCCCCGCGCCTTCGGGAGACGTGTTCGGTCGCGCTCCGCTACTCGAGGCCCCCGGACCCCCGGGACGGCAGCGGTCGGCGGGAGAGCGCCTCCAGCACGCGCTCGACGGCACCGGTCACGTCGTCGCCCGACACGACCACGCGCACGACGAGGTGGTCGAGCCCCGCGGCGGCGTAGCGGGCGACGATGTCGGTCGGCGCCTCGTCGGGTCGCCCGTACCAGCCGAGCGAGAGCAGCATGTCCTCGGGGACCGCGTCGATCGCCGCCTCCGTGCCGCCCTCCCGGTAGGCGGACCGGATCGCCGCGACGCCGTCGCCGAATCCCTGGCGGGCGAAGTGCTCCGCGTACGCCGGGAGGGCGCAGTAGCTGCTGACCTCGCGGGCGAGCGCGTCCCGGGCGGCGCCGGCGTCCCCGTCGACCGCGACGCGCACGTAGGACGCGACGTCCAGGTTCGCCGGCGAGCGCCCGTCGGGGGCGGCGGCGCCGGC
>JBOHEE010000082.1:0-2551 GCA_050700895.1 Nitriliruptorales bacterium
GCCCCAGGGGCACGGGCCGTGGCGTGGGACGCCGGACCGGCCGGTCCCGCACCCGACGTCAGGGCCGCGGCGTCCGGACCGTGTGCCTCCCCCTCCCCCTCCCCCGACCGACCGTGTGCACGGGCCGAAGGCAACGGTGCCGCTTCGACGGGGCGGCCCTCGCGGAGTGCGGCGAGGAGCCGCTGTCGCTGCTCGCCGAGCACGGCGATCCGGTCGTCGAGCTCGGCGAGCTCGCGAGCGACGTCGGCGCCCAGCGGGGCGGCGCAGTAGGGACAGTGGCGTGGCCACGGCCACGGGACGTCGGACGCGCAGAGGGGGCACAGACGCGTGTCGGCCATCCCGCGGGACTCTACCGACGCCCCGCCCACGAGCCCCCCCGAGGCCGTCCACGTCGGGCCGGAGGCCGGAAATCCGGCCGCTGAGCCGACATCGACGCAGGGGCTTGCGACCCGCGGCGCCTGCGACGAGCCGGTCAGGGAAGGCGGTCGGCCGGCAGGAGGGGGCGGAGGTGGTCGAGGAGCTCCGCGGCGCGGTGGCGGAAGCTGTGGCTCCCGAGGACCCGCGCGCGCCCGGTCGCACCCATCTCCGCTCGCCGCTCGGGGTCGGCGAGCAGCGCCTCGACGGTCGTGCGCAGGTCGGCCGGCGCGACGTAGGTGGCGACCGCCTCGCCGAAGAGGGCGGTGAGCTCCTCGTGCTCGTCGGAGACGATGCACGCCCCGCACGCGAGCGCGTCGAAGACCCGGTTGCTCACGAACCCGTGGGTCCGCATCCCCTCCCAGTGGTCGTTCAGGAGCACCTTCACCGACGAGTAGACCGCCGGGAGGTCCTCGTTCGGCACGAACGTCGCGACGACGAGGTCCGGGTCGGGCAGGAAGCGCTCCCAGTTGCCGCCGTAGACCGCGGGGCGCAGGCCCGCGAGGACGGCGTCGCGGACGATCCGGCGCTCGGCGTGACGCGAGTTGCCCACGAAGGCGACGTCGTGGGTGCCCTCGGGGTCTGCGGGGAGCGGGCGGAAGCGGCGCTCGTCGGTCGCCTGGAGGAGGACACCGACCGGGGTCGCGGTGCGCGTCCGGAGCTCGTCGGGGAACGTCCGGGAGGCGACGAGCACGAGGTCGGCGGCGTCGCACTCCTCGACCGTCAGCTCCTCGGGATGGCTGATGTTCCACACGACGTGGACCTGGCCCTCGGCCCGCGGCGCCACCGACCGGCCCTTCAGGTGGACGGCGACGTCGGCGGCGTGGCCGGCGCGTTCCTCCCACTCGTCGGCGGTCTGGATGGCGGTCGGGTGGCCGGCGGCGCGGAGCTCGCGCGCGAGCGCCTCGGCGAGGTGCCAGTCCCCCCAGCGTTCGGCGCGCGAGCGCGAGGGGGTCGACGTCTTCAGCACGAACCTCGCCCGCCTCGCCCGCTCGACGAGGAGCTCCTGGAGCCGGGCGGCGCGCGCGGCGTAGGTGTGCCGCTCCCGGACGAGCTCCTGGAGCTCGTTGACCCGCCGCAGGGCCGCGTTCGGGTTCTCGCGGACCTGCGAGACGAGGCCGGCGAGCTCCTGTGGGGTCTCGTAGGTCGGGAGGCGGTCGTCGAACAGCTCCTGGCTGCCCGCGACCTGGTTCGTCACGACGAGCGCCCCGGCCGCCAACGCGTCGAACACGCGCGAGTTGACCGACGCGTCCGCGCGGGTGTGGTCGGCGGCCTGGTCGACGACGACGAGCGCCTCGCGGTAGAGGTCGGGGAGCTCGCCGTACGTCCGCCGGCCCATCCACCGGGAGGCGACGGCGGGGACCTCGTCCCACCCCTGGCCGTGGACCTCGAGGTCGGGGACCACGGCGACGAGCTCGTCGACGCGGGTGTCGCGCCCCCAGTAGTTGCCGGTGAAGACGATGCGCTCGCGCAGGTCGCCGCCCGGCTCGCCGCTGAAGCGCGCCGGGTTCGTCGCGATCGGGAACAGCTCGGCGCGGTGTCGCGTCTGCTCGGCGACCGTCGCCGCGGAGGGGGTGCTCACCGCCAGGACGAGGTCGAAGTCGTCGAACCAGGGCGTCGCGATCCAGCGGTCGGTGCGGTTGCGGATCCACGCGATCGTGGTGAGGCCCGGCCGGGCGACGCGCCGCACGTCGAACGTGTCCAGGAGGACGACGACCGCGTCGACGGTCGCGGGGAGGTCGTACCAGGCGTCGCGGTAGCGCTCGACGTGGCGCACCGTCCAGCCGAGCGCCCCGAGCGCGTCGCCGAGCTCGTGCGCGGTGTACCAGTCGCCGTAGCCGGCCTCCTCCAGATCACGGGTCACGGTGATCGCGACCTCGAAGCGGCGCGGGGAGAGGGCGTGCTCGCTGCGGAGCCGGTCGAGGTCGACCTCGCGGGCGACCTCGGGACCGAACCGCTGCGCGAGGAGGTCCCAGTTGCGCTCCTGGCGACGGTTGCGGGTCGCGGCGTCCGACACCCGGTGACGGGTCGCGCCCTCGTGGTGGAAGAGGACCGCGCCCGGCGCGACGGCGAGACGGCCGCCGGCGCGGCGCAGACGCCAGCAGAGGTCGACGTCCTCCGCGCCGTAGTCGTAGCG
>JBOHEE010000083.1:0-12996 GCA_050700895.1 Nitriliruptorales bacterium
GCCGACGTCGTCATCGTGGACACCGCGGGGCGACTCCACAACCGCCGCGAGCTCATGGAGGAGCTGGGGAAGGTGAAGCGGGTCCTCGAGCGGCAGGCGGGCGGTCTGCATGAGGTCCTGCTCGTCCTCGACGCGACCACCGGCCAGAACGGCCTCGCCCAGGCGCGGGCCTTCCTGGAGGCCGTCGACGTCACCGGCCTCGTCCTGACCAAACTCGACGGCACCGCGAAGGGAGGGATCGTCATCGCCGTCCAGCGGGAGCTCGGCCTCCCGGTGAAGCTGGTCGGCATCGGGGAGGGTGTCGAGGACCTCGCACCGTTCGACCCGGAGGCCTTCGTCGAAGCCCTGTTCGAGGCCGCTCCCGCCTGATCGGCCGCCTGACTGCCTATGCCGTTCGGACGTTCACGCTGGCCTCTACGGGGGCTGTCCCGTCCATCCGGCCCGTAAGGGCCAGTCCCTGGCGGGTCGATACGTAGGAGAGTGTGGTGGTCACCGACTGCACTGGAGGGGGACCGGGTCTTGGCAGTCGAGTGGCCGGACGCCGGCATCGCGATCGTCGATGACGAGCCCGCCTATGCGGAGATGCCCGCCGCTTCGTTGCGCCTGATCGGCTACGAGCGCGTCTGGACGGAGGCCGACCCGGAGAGGGCGGTCGGTACCCTGACGCCGTCCCGCACCAGATCGAAGGCACCCCGTGTTCGAGGCTCTCGCCGAACGGCTCGACGCCGCGCTGGACCGCGTCCGCGGCCGCGGCCGGCTCGACGAGAAGACGGTCGACGCCACCCTGAAGGACATCCGCCTGGCGCTGCTCGAGGCGGACGTGAACTTCAAGGTCGTCCGCGACGTCGTCGCGCGCCTGCGTGAGGAGCTCGTCGGTTCGGAGGTCAGCCCGGCACTGAAGCCCTCCGAGCAGGTCGTGAAGGCCGTCAACGAGGAGCTGACGCGGGCTCTGGGCGGCGAGTCAGCGGTCCTCGAACTCGGCCGGCAGCGCCCCGCCGTCATCATGCTCGCCGGCCTGCAGGGCTCGGGGAAGACGACCGCGGCGGGCAAGCTCGCCGCCCACCTGAAGAGCAACGGCCGCCACCCGATGCTCGTCGCCTGTGACCTCCAGCGGCCCGCCGCCGTGCAGCAGCTGCGCGTCCTCGCAGAACAGGTCGGGGT
Organism: Nitriliruptorales bacterium; assembly: GCA_050700895.1. GTDB lineage: Bacteria > Actinomycetota > Nitriliruptoria > Nitriliruptorales > JAHWKO01 > JBOHEE01. The sequence continues at coordinate 1,162 of JBOHEE010000083.1, forward strand.
CCACGTGTACGCGCCGGTCGAGTCCGGAGACCCCGTCCCCGTCGCCGAGGACGCGCTGCGTGCCGCGTCCGACACCGGCTGCGACATCGTCATCGTCGACACCGCCGGCCGGCTGCATGTCGACGAGGAGATGATGGCCCAGGCCCGTGCCATCCGGACCGCGACCGACCCGGTCGAGACGCTGTTCGTGATCGACGCGATGATCGGCCAGGAGGCGGTGAACGTCGCCAAGGCCTTCCTCGACGACGTGGGCTTCGACGGGGTCATCCTCACGAAACTCGACGGCGATGCCCGCGGCGGGGCGGCGCTCTCGGTCCGCGAGGTCACCGACCGCCCGATCAAGTTCGCCTCCCTCGGCGAGAAGCTCGACCAGTTCGAGGCCTTCCACCCCGACCGCATGGCGGGGCGGATCCTCGGCATGGGCGACGTGATGACGCTCATCGAGAAGGCCGAGCAGACCTACACCGAGGAGGAGGCGCGGAAGGCGGAGGACGCGCTCCTCTCCGGCGACTTCACCCTCGAGGACTTCCTCGCCCAGATGCAGCAGCTGAAGAAGATGGGTCCGCTGCAGAACCTCCTCGGGATGCTCCCCGGGGTCGGCGGTCAGCTCAAGGACCTCGACATCGACGACCGTCAGATGGGCCGCGTCGAGGCCATCATCCGTTCGATGACGCCGAAGGAGCGCCGCGATTCCAAGGGGGTGCTGAACGGCTCCCGACGCCGTCGCGTCGCTGCCGGCTCGGGAACGAGCGTCCAGGAGGTGAACCGCCTCGTGAAGCAGTTCCTCGAGGCGCAGAAGATGATGCGGACGGTCATGAAGCAGGCCGGCGTGGGTGGCCCCGGCGGCAAGCGCAAGGGCAGCGCCCGCGGGCAGACGGCCCAGGCGAAGGCGCTGCGCGAGCTGCAGCAGTCCGGGCAGATCCAGGCGCCCGGCGGGGGCGGCCTCGGAGGGTTCCAGGGGCTGAAGCCGGCACCGAAGAAGCCGGCACCGAAGAAGAAGGACCGCTAGCCGCCGCTAGCTCACCGCTAGCCCCTCTCCGCCACCGTCGACCAAGACAGACGCCCCCTAGCCACAGGGGGGGTGCAACAGGACGAGCGAGTTGAGTGTCTCATAGGGGGTCGCCTGGAGACGAGGCCGAAATGTCTACTGGGGAAGCGGCTGTGATTGCACGCGATCAGCCCGCGAGTTGGCCCGACGGCTTCGACACCTTCTATGGAACGCACTACGCACCGATGGTCCGTTTGTCGCGCCTCGTCACAGGCCGCTTGGACCTGGCTGAGGAAGTTGTCCAAGACGCGTTCATCGAAGTCGCGCAACGATGGCCTCGGATCGAGCGCCACTTCCAGTACCTGCGCTCCGCTGTCATCAACAGAAGCCGCACCCGGGTGCGGCGAGCTGCCAGAGAGCGTGCGGCCCAGTTTGAGGAGCCACGGTCTCTGGGCGACGGGGCAATCCCTGCGGAGTTCCAGGCGATCTGGGCAGCCCTGGCGAGTCTGTCTACTCGTAGGCGCGCCGCAGTCGTGCTGCGGTTCTACGAAGACCTCAGTGATGAGGATATCGCGTCGATCTTGGACTGCGAACCGGGGACCGTAAGGTCGCTCGTTCACAGGGGTGTATCGCAGCTAAGGAGGAATCTGCCATGACTGATGACTTCGAGAAGAGGCTGCGTGGGACGCTGCGCCAGTATGCGGCGTCGACCGAAGTCTCGGATCCCCCTCCCCTGAAGGAGCAGGCTCTCCGCGCACGAAGACGGAGTCTGAGGAGAAAGTTCGTGCAGCGTCCGAACGTCCGGCGTTCGCCGCGACTCGCGGTTGCGCTGCCTCTCGCTGTCGTCCTCTTCGGGGCAGCAATCGCTTCGGGGTTCACAGTCTGGATGTCTCGCGGAACTGTTCCCGTTGAGATCTTGAGCGCGGCTGTCGCCGCCGCACGTGACCTCGAGAGCTTCGCCTACGAATCTGAGCTCGCCATCGATCTCGGGGAGCAAGGCGCCTACTCCGTGATGGCCGTGGGCACAACCGACGTGTCCACAGGCGATGGCCAAGTCGAGGTCACGGTCACCATCGACCAACGAGCGATGAGCAACTTGATTCTCGAGGACTGCACGATCTCGGTCGCACCTCAAGATTTCTTCACCGGTCAAGACATTCTGGCTCCATGTGTCACGGACGGAACCATTCAGCAATTGGAATATGAGATGCGTCGAGTGGCTGGCGTCGTCTACCAGCGTCCGAAGGCGCAGGGCGCCGAGGAGCAACCAGACTGGACCTCGTCCAGCGCCCCTAGGTCCCTGTACCCGCTCCGTCCGACTCTGCTCGATGGTTCGAGTCTGCTCGAGGCGCTGGCGAACGTCGGCGACGTTGAGGAACTGGGATCGGAGGAGTTCCGCGGGCGAACGACGAGCTTGTATGGGGCTCAGTTGTCGATGGCTGCGAGCGAAGCGTTCTGGAGGAATGCAAGGACCGGGGAAAGCGCGGATCCTCGCGAGTCGCCCGCGGATGGAACCGTCGATCCTCCGGTGGACGACGTCGATCCTCCGGTGGACGACCTAGAGCCTGCCGTGACGTGGGTTATCTGGATCGACGACGAAGGTCTACTCCGCCGGGTCCAGATGGCGCAGGGGCCAGCGATCCGCTCGACCGGGAGCCGTACTGCGACCGCCTCCCTGGATCTCGTGATCCTTGATTACGGTGTGCCCGTCAAAGTGCGACGGCCCCCCACAGAGTGACAACAGGGAACCGTGAGATGAGAACGCTTCTGGGAGTGGAAGGACGATCCCTTGCCTGGCAAGTGGGACAAGCCTGGGATGACGGGAGGGACCCTCCGTCGCGACTCCCGTACCGTAGGAAGTTGATCTGAACTGAGAGGGACGACGTCGGCTCTGGCTCCCTGGCGCCACGGACGGGGACCATCTCATAATTGTCCTGACTGAACTCAGATCAGACTGGCTCGAAGGGTGGGGGCACTGCTTGCTCTGTGGCGCAGAACGCCACCGAGAAGCCATCGAAGCCAGATTGAGGCTTGATGTACTCAATACAGAAGGCCTGCGGCGACGTCGAGACGCCGCTTAGGTCGAGGCGCTGGCGAAATACCTGGTAGTAAAGCGAGCAAGCTATATGGCCTCGTGAGTAGCTAAAAGAAGCTAGATCGCTGGAAGGATCGACCTTTGAGTCTCGGGTCCTCTGTGGATTCGGGTCTCCGGCTCGTGAAGGGCTGTGTGGCCACGCCCTCTACGATGGGAGATGGCGGTCGGGCGGCGGTCGGCCTAGCCTCAGCCCTGGGCGCGGGCATGAGGCCGGCTAGTTCTCCTCTTGGTAGTCTCACTAGCAAGCGGCCTGCTCGGGCACCTGCCCCCGTGGGACCCGCTCGCCAGGACCGGCTCCAGCCCGCCGCCCGGCCGCAACCATCGCGGTCGGTCCTCGAGGCCACGGTCGGTCACCGCGACGAGACCAGGACAAGTCATGGCTGTGAAGCTCCGCCTTCGTCGTGAAGGCGCGAAGAAGGAACCGCACTTCCGTGTCGTCGCGGCCGACTCGCGATCGCCGCGCGACGGCCGGTTCATCGAGATCATCGGCGACTACCACCCCTCCGCCGACCCGTCCGTCGTCGAGATCGACGAGGAACGGGCGCTCCACTGGCTCCGCAACGGCGCGCAGGCGACGTCGGCGGTCGAGAATCTCCTGCGCATCACCGGGGTCTGGGAGAAGTTCAAGCCGGGTGACAAGCCGAAGCGCGTACGCCCGCCGAAGAAGGCCCGGCCGAAGAAGACCGCGGTCGCGGAGCAGACGGCCGAAGCGGAGACGCCGGCCGAGGAGGCTGCGGCGGTCGAGGCTCCGGGGGAGGAAGCCGCGGCCGAGGAGGCACCTGCGGCGGAGGCGCCGGCCGAAGAGACCCCGGCGGAGGAGACCGCGGCGGAGGAGACCGCGGCGGAGGAGGCCCCGGTTGAGGAGGCCCCGGTTGAGGAGGCTTCTGCCGAGGAGGCTTCTGCTGAGGAGGCCCCGGCCGAGGAGGCCCCGGCGGAGGAGGCCCCGGTTGAGGAGGCTTCTGCTGAGGAGTCGCCGGCCGAGGAGGCCCCCGCCGAGGAGCCGGCCGCAGAGGCGTCCGACGAGGTTGAGGAGGAGCAGGCATGACGCCCGAGGAGCGCGTTCTTCTGTTCGTCGCCGAGCAGCTCGTCGACCACCCCGAGGACGTCACCGTCACGCCGGTCGAGGACGGCCGCACCCTGACCCTCGAGCTACGCGTCCACGAGGACGACGTCGGCAAGGTCATCGGCAAGCGCGGCCGCACCGCCAAGGCACTGCGCACGCTCGTCAAGGCCGCGTCCGAGGGCGGCGGCAACGTCCACGTCGAGATCATCGACTAGGAGGGTGGTGCTCGACGTGGTGTGCGTGTGGGCGAGGACAGGTCGTCATCTGGCAAGGCGCGGCGAGCGCCGCGCAGCAGCGCTGCGCAAGCTAGTCCGCAACGCAGCCAGGGGCGATCTGGACCGGCCAGACGTGCGCCAGAGTCGGGCACCAGCCTCCTGAAGCGCAGCGGCGTGTCGCGGATCGAGGTGGGGCGGATCGTGAAGCCCCACGGGATCCGGGGTGAGCTCGTCGTCGAGCCGTTGAGCGACCGTCCCGAGCGGTTCGAGCCGGGGGCGGTGCTCCACGCGCGGCGGCGGACGCTCGTCGTGGTCGCCAGCCGACCGCACCAGGGGCGACTCCTCGTGACCTTCGACGACGTCGACGACCGGACGGCCGCGGAGCGCCTGCGCGGCCAGACGCTCGAGGCGGCGGCGGACGAGGCGGTGACCGAGTCCGACTACTACTTCACGTCCGAGCTCGTCGGGATGGAGGTCGTTCTCGGCGACGGCAGGCGCCTCGGAACCGTCGCCTCGGTGGTCGAGCTCCCCCCGGCCGCCGACTACGACCTCCTGGAGATCGCCCACCCGGACGGCGACACGTGGCTCCTGCCGACGGCCGGGGAGTTCGTCGCGATCCGCGAGGACGACGACGGGAACGTGCGCATCGTGGTGACCTCGCCGCCCGAAGGGCTCGTCCCAGAGGAGGGCGCCTGACATGCGCATCGACGTCCTCACGATCTTCCCCGACTTCTTCACCACGCCGTTCTCGGTCTCGCTGCTCGGCAAGGCGAGAGAGGACGGCGTCGTGGACATCCGCGTCCATGACCTCCGCGAGTGGACCGCCGACCGCCACCGCAGCGTCGACGACGCGCCCTACGGGGGCGGCGCCGGCATGGTCATGCGCGCAGACGTGTGGTTCGCGGCGGCGGAGGCCGTCTGGGGAGAGGACGCCCCGGACGGGGTCGGCGGACCCCGGCCACGGACGCTCCTCCTCACGCCCCGCGGCCGCCCCCTCGACCAAGCGCTGGTCCGCGAGCTCGCGGGCGAGGACCGTCTCGTGCTCTGCTGTGGGCGGTACGAGGGCATCGACGAGCGCGTCCACGAGGCGGTCGCCACCGACGAGGTCTCGGTCGGCGACTACGTCCTCGCCGGCGGGGAGGCGGCCGCCGTCGTCGTGGTCGAGGCCGTGACCCGCCTCCTCCCGGGAGTGATGGGCAACGTCGCCTCGGCCGAGGAGGAGTCGTTCTCGTCGGGGCTGCTCGAGTACCCCCAGTTCACCCGTCCGGAGGAGATCCGCGGCCTGCGCGTCCCCGACGTGCTCCTCTCCGGCGACCACGGGGCGGTCGCCCGGTGGCGGCGCGAGCAGTCCGAGCGGCTGACGCGCGAGCGCCGACCCGACCTCCACGAGCGTCGCGAGCGCGATCGCGGCGAGGACGTTTGACCCTCCGGCGGGGCCGGCCGTATCCTGCGCCGCCCTTCCTTCCTTGCCGTACTCTGTCGGGCACGGCGGATGTCGTACCCTCGGCTGACCGAGCGTGCAGTCGAGGCAGGAAGCGAGCGGACAGCCTGGACAGAGCCGATCGCGCCGAGTCCGATCCGAACACGAACACCTGGATCAGTCATGAACAAGGTCGATGTTGTCGAGCAGCAGTTCCTGCGCGACGTGCCCGACTTCTCCCCCGGCGACACCGTCAAGGTGCATGTCCGGGTGGTCGAGGGGAACCGCGCACGCGTCCAGGTCTTCGAAGGGGTCGTCATCCGGCGCCAGGGCGGGGGCGCTCGCGAGACGTTCACCGTCCGCAAGGTCTCCTTCGGCGTGGGTGTCGAGCGCACGTTCCCGGTGCACAGCCCGGTGATCGAGAAGATCGAGGTCGCCCGGCGGGGCAAGGTGCGTCGCGCGAAGCTCTACTACCTGCGTGAGCGCGCGGGGAAGAAGGCCCGCATCAAGGAGAAGCGCGAGCCGGCTCGATGACGGAACCAGGAGCGGCCGAGCAACGGGCCGAGGCGGCGCGGCAGCGCGGCCCCGAGCCCAACGCGCGGTCGCGGCCGTCACCGAACGGGGAGGTCGACGCCGAGCCACGCTCGGAAGCCCCCCCGGCCTCCAAGGAGACCAACCGCGGCCCAGGGTCGTTCCTGCGCGAGCTGCCGATCCTGGTTCTCGTGGCGTTCGCGCTCGCCTTCCTCCTCCGGACCTTCATCGTCCAGGTCTTCTACATCCCGTCGAGCTCGATGGAGCCGACGCTCCAGGTCAACGACCGCATCCTCGTGGACAAGGTCAGCTACCGCTTCCGCGACCTCTCCCGGGGAGAAGTCGTCGTGTTCGAGGGGGACCGGCTCGTCGGGCTGACGCCGCCGCAGGACGGGGCGACGGAGACGATCCTGCGCGGGCTCGGCCAGCTCATCGGCATCGCGCCGGCGAACGCGCGCGACTTCGTGAAGCGGGTCATCGGCCTCCCGGGCGACGAGGTCCGCATCGACGAGACCGGCACGGTGTTCGTGAACGGCGTCGCGCTGCCCGAGCCCTACATCGGTCAGACCGATCCGCGCGGCTGCGGACCCCTCGTCGTGCCCGAGGGCCAGCTGTTCTTCCTCGGGGACAACCGGGGCAACTCCTCGGACTCCCGCGCGAGCCTCGGCTTCGTCCCACGGGAGCACGTCGTCGGGCGCGCGTTCCTCACGCTGTGGCCCCCGGAGCGGGTCCACCTCCTCGACCGGCCTGCGTACCCGGCGATCCCCGAGCCCACGAGTGACGTCCCGCCCGCACCGGACGCCCCGAGGGGCAGCGTCTGCTAGTGGTGACAGGGGCTAGTGATACAGGACCTCGGGGACGTGCCGGCGACCGTCGTGCGAGGGGGAGGCAAGTGACCCGCGAGGGACCTCTCCCCATCGAGGCGCCGACGGGGGACTACGAGACCACGCTCGTCGAGCAGGGCTTCGAGCTCGTCGCTGGCGCCGACGAGGCGGGCCGGGGCGCGCTGGCCGGTCCGCTGGTGGCCGCCGCGGTGATCCTTCCCCCGGACTGGGTGCCCGACGGGTTGAACGACTCGAAGCTCGTGCCGCCGACCGTCAGGGAGCGGCTGCACGACGAGATCCTCGAGAACGCGGTGAGCGTCGGCGTCTACCGCGTCACCCACCGTCGGCTGGACAGCATCGGCCTCCAGCGCGCGAACCTGGCGGCGCTGCGAGGCGCGCTGAACAAGCTCGAGCCGTCGCCGGAGTTCGTCCTCCTCGACGGCTTCCGACTGAAGCGGCTGCCGGTACCGGCGTTGCGGATCGTGAAGGGCGACCAGGTGTGCACATCGGTCGCCGCCGCCTCGATCATCGCGAAGGTGACCCGGGACCGGATCATGCGGCGTGCACACCGTCGCTACCCTGGCTACGGATTCGCGAGCAACAAGGGCTACCGCGCGCCCGAGCACCTGGAGGGGCTGCGGCAGCTCGGTCCGTGCGAGCTGCATCGACGCTGCTTCGCCCCGGTGGCCGCGGCCGCGGGGGGAACCTTCGACGTGAATGCCTGGGACCCGCTCGAGGCCGAGGACCGCGACGTCGTCGAGGATGTCCTCGACGACGCACTCGACGTCCTCGTGGATCTCGAGGAGGAGGACACATGACCGGCGACGATCTCGACGCCTACGAGAACGACCTCGAACTCGCCCTCTATCGCGAGTACCGCGACGTCGTTCGCGTCTTCCGTTACGTCGTCGAGACCGAGCGGCGCTTCTACCTCTGCAACGACGTCGACGTGACCCCGCGCAACGAGGGCGCCGACGTCTTCTTCGAGCTGCACCTCCGCGACGCCTGGGTGTGGGACATGTACCGGCCGGCACGCTTCGTCAAGGAGATCCGGATCCTCACCTTCCGCGACGTGAACATCGAGGAGCTCGTGCACGACGAGGACCCGACCCCGCCGTTCATGGAGTAGGGATGGGCTTCAACTCCACGCGCCGCTACCGCGACGGCAGGCTCGTCGACATCCTTCTGCTCGTCGGCGGCACCCTCCTCACCCTCGCCCTCGTCGCCTGGGCCATCGGCCTCTTCGGCTGAACCGTCCGACGCACGCGCAGGTCCTGCTGAGATGCGCTCGCAACTCCACGCGCGGTGGGTGTGACGCCCGTCCCTGGCCGCGAAGCAGACTGAACCGGCCCGCGTCGCTGATCGTCTCCTGAGGCAGAGTCCCCAGGAGGTGAGGTGTGGCCCAAGGACGACATGCTCGACGGGCGTTGCTCGCCACCCTTCTCGTTAGCAGAGATGCCGTTCGTCGCTGGTCTCGCGGTCGCGATGCAGATCGTGCTCGTCGTCTACGTGCTCTGGCTGCTGACGAGGATCGCGAACTCCGTCGAACGCACCGAGGGGCGCCTCGCCTACTTCATCGAGCGCACGGTGCGTCGCGAGGGCCGCCACGGGGAGTACAGGACCCGGACTAGCCTCGGGCGGGTGAGCATCGAGGATCCGCACTGGCCGCGCGCGTCGGCGTGGCTGGCGCGGGGGGATGACGATCCGGCGCTCGTCGTGGTGGGCGTCCCGAGCTCGGCGGCGTCGATCTCACCTTCGGAGGCGTGGCGGGCGCCGGCGGCCCTCCGCGAGGTGCTGGGGCGCTTCTCGACGTTCCATGGCGAGGAGGGACTCGACCTCTCGGATCTCACGGTCGCGGACCTCGGCGACTGGGACGTCGTCGACCTCGACCCGGTCGCGATGATCGAGGAGGTCGACCGCCTCACCCGGGCGCTGCCTGCAGGGTCCGTCCGGGTCTTCCTCGGCGGCGACAACGCGATCACCCGCCCCGTCGCCAGGGCCGGAGGGCCGCTGGACCAGCTCGGCGTCCTCACGTTCGACGCGCACCACGACGTCCGGGTTACCGAGCCGGTCCCGAGCAATGGCTCGCCGATCCGCGGGCTCGTCGAGGACGGGCTTCCCGACGACCGCGTCATCCAGATCGGGATCCACTCGTTTGCGAACTCCCGCGCCTACCGCGAGTGGTGCGACGACCATCTCATCCACCCCGTCACGATGCGAGACGTCGACGGACAGGGTGTCGATGCGACGGTCTCGTCCGCGCTCAACCATCTCGCCGCCCGGGCCGGGCGCATCCACGTCGACTTCGACATCGACGTCCTCGACCGGGCCTTCGCGCCCGGCTGCCCCGGGGCCCGGCCGGGGGGCATGACGCCGCGCCAGCTCGCTCGCGCCGCGTATCTCTGCGGGCTCCACCGGCGCGTCGCCTCGGCGGACATCGTCGAGGTCGACCCGTCCCGCGATCGCGACGACCTCACGATCATGAACGCCGCCACGGTGTTCCTCTCCTTCGCTGCTGGGGTGGCGCGCCGCGGGACACCGACGTGAGCGCGAGCCTGCCTCAGGCGGCGCAGGCGTTCGACGAAGTCGCCGGGCCCCATGAGCGTGCCCGCCCGGGCTATCCGTCCGCCGCCCTGGACCACCTCGTCGACGTTGTCGGCCTCGACGGCACGGGAACGGTCGTCGACGTCGCCGCCGGCACCGGGAAGCTGACCCGCGACCTCGTTGCCCACGCGCGCCACGTCGTGGCGGTCGAACCACTCCCCGCGATGCGCGCCGTCCTGCGCCGTGAGGTCCCGGCGGCCCGGGTGATCGCCGGTGTCGCGGAGGCCCTGCCGCTCCGATCCGGCTCGGCGCGTGCGCTGACGGTCGCCGCCGCGCTCCACTGGTTCGACCCCGCCCTTGCGCTCCCCGAGATCCACCGGGTCCTGGCGGCCGGTGCGGCGGTCGCCGTCCTGCGCAATCGACGCGACGAGACGACCGCTCTGCAGCGTGCACTCGGCGAGCCCCTTGCCCCGCTGCGGGCGGAGCCGCCGAACGACCACGGCCTCGACGTCGCGGGGACACTGACCCAGAGCGGGCTCTCCGACCGGCTCAACGCCGCTCCTACCCGAAATCACCAATGGCTGGACGAAGCGTCGTTCGCCGCCCGGGTCGCGTCCATCGGCTTCGTGGCGATGCAGCCGCCAGACGTCCGTGGATCGGTCGGGGAGCGCGCCGCGTCATCTTCCAGGAGCACGCTGGTGAGGACCGAAGCGTCGAGGTCCGCTACGTGGCGGAGGTGGTGATCGCCAAGCGGCGAGGCACAACCCTCACTTGAGGGAGCCGCTGACGAGTCGACCGTCCTTGAACACGGCGGCGACGAGGTCAGACCCGGGGCGGTAGGGGAGGTGGCGGTAGGTCGGGGCGTCGAGGACGACGAGGTCGGCGGCTGCGCCCGGCCCGACCTGACCCTTGTCGTGGTCTTCCAGTGCGAGGGCTCCACCGCGGGTTGCCGCCCAGAGGGCCTGTTCGGGGGTGAGCCCCATCTCGAGACAGCCGAGCGCGACGACGAACGGCATCGACGTGACGTACGACGTCCCGGGGTTGCAGTCGGTGGCCAGTGCCACGGTGACACCCGCCGCGAACATGGCCGGTCCGGGTGCGTAGCTGCTCCGCAGCGAGAACGACGTCGCAGGCAGGAGGACCGCCGCCGTCCCCGCCGCGGCAAGGACGCCGATGTCCTCGTCGTTCACGTGGACGAGATGGTCGGCGGACGCCGCCCCGAGCTCGGCCGCCAGCGCCGCTCCACCCGTGCGGGCCAGCTCCTCGGCGTGCATCCGGAGCCCGAGGCCGTTGTCGCGGGCGGCCACGAGGATGCGGCGGGTCTCCTCGACGGTGAAGGCGCCGCGGTCGCAGAAGACGTCGCAGTAGCTGGCGAGCGGGGCGCATGCCGGCAGCATCTCGGAGACGACGAGGTCCACGAACCCGTCGCGGTCGTCCGTGAACTCCGCGTCGACGACGTGGGCGCCGAGGAACGTCGACACGAGGTCGACGGGAGTCCGCTCGGCGAGTACACCGACCGCTTCGAGCTGGCGGCGCTCGGTGGCGGTGTCGAGGCCGTAGCCGGACTTCACCTCTGCGGTGGTGGTCCCCGCCGCGAGCATCGCGGCGAGCCGTGGCGACGACTCGGCGACGAGCCCGTCCAGATCGGCCTGCCGCGTCGCGCCGACCGTCGCGCGAATCCCCCCACCGTAGGCGAGGACCTCCTCGTAGCTCTCGCCCCTCAGGCGGCGCGCGAACTCGTCTGACCGGTCCCCGGCGAAGACGACGTGGGTGTGGGCGTCGACGAACCCCGGGATGACGGCACGGCCGGCGCAGTCCAGCGTCGGCAGCTCGCGGTTGTCGGGCGGCAGGTCGGACTCCGGCCCCACCCACACGATGCGGCCGTCGCGGACCGCAACCGCGGCGTCCGGGACCGCCCCGACGAGGTCCTCCGCCCCGTCCCGGTTCGTGACGAGCTCCCCGATGCCGGTGAGCAGCAGGTCACTCACCTCTGCCGCCTCCGACCCTGTGAAGTTCCCGTCGCGTGCGGCGGCAGATGCACAGGATCCCCCCGCGGTCGGCTGCCGACGGCCGGACCCTGTGAAGTTCCCGTCGCGTGCGGCGGCAGATGCACAGGATCCCCCCGCGGTCGGCTGCCGACGGCCGGACCCTGTGA
>JBOHEE010000084.1:0-2527 GCA_050700895.1 Nitriliruptorales bacterium
CGCAGGGCCGCGTGGAGACGGGCACGCGGCACGACGATCTCCAGACGGTCCTCGGACTCCTCGTTGTCGACGCCGAGCCCGCCGGCGAACGGGTCGGCCCCCGGCCCCGGGCGGAACGTCCCGGTGCCGCGCAGGCGGAAGGAGCAGCGCTCGTAGTCGCCGATGACCCCGGCGCCGGCGCGGGCGAGCGCGTCGAGGACGGGATCGACGTGGTCGGGGGGCACGAAGGTGACGAGCTTCACCTCGTCCGACTCCCGCGTCGCGACGTCGAGCGGCACCGCGTCGGTGATCCCGAGGACGGCCATGACGGGATCGGAGGTCCCGGCCCCGTCCCCGGCGACGTCGAGGTTGGTGTGCGCCGCGAGCACCCCCACAGAGGCCGAGGCCGCGAGCAGTGCGACCTTGCCGGCCGCGGTGGACGGGGTCAGAGACCCGAGCGGACGGAACAGGAGGGGGTGGTGGGCGACGATCAGCGTCGGCGGTCCGTCGATGGCCTCGGCGACGACCGCCGAGGTGACGTCGAGGGTGACGAGGACGCGTTCGACCGACCAGGCGGGGTCGCCGACCTGCAGGCCGACGGTGTCCCAGTCGGCGGCGTCGGCCGGCGGGTAGAGCTGGTGGACGAGGGCAACCCAGTCGCGGACGGTGTCGGCCATGGCGCGTCCTCGGAGACGGGATCGTCAGCGTAGGCTCGGGGGCGGGACGGGCGTCAGGCCCGTTGCCCGAGACCCGGGCGCGTAGCTCAGCCGGGAGAGCGCCTCGTCTACACCGAGGAGGTCGGCGGTTCGAAACCGTCCGCGCCCACCGACCTCACGACCGGAGGCGGGAGAGCGACCGCCAGCCGGCCACCATGACGACGGCCCGAGCCCGATGCCCCCGACCGCCTCGGCCGGCGCGGCGAGAAGCTGGGGAGCCGAGACGCCCGCGATCAGCGCGCCGAGGGCGAAGCAGCCCGCGCCGGCGTCCTTCTGGAGGAAGGTGTGGAGGTCGACCTCGAGGCGGACCCTGGTGCCGACCAGACGGCCGGCGCCGATCGCGAGGGCCATGCCCGCGACGACGAGGACGGCCCCCATCGGATTCCTCTGCTCGCCGGTCGGTTGGCGGCGGAAGGTATCCCCCTCTATCCCTCGACGACCTCGAGTTCGGTGGAGATGTCGATCGCGTCGCGGATCGACCGCGCCACCGGGCAGTAGTCGGCGTGGAAGCCGTGGACGCGGTCGATCGTCTCCCGGTCCGCGCCCTCGTCGACCTCGAGGCGATAGCGCACGTGGATGCGCTTGATCACGAGGACCTTGCCGTCCAGTTCGATCTCACCGACCGCGTCCGATTGGAGACGACCGTCTCCGGCGGGGATGCCGCGTGCTTCGAGGGCACCCCCGAGCGTGCCGGTCAGTCAGCCGCCGGCGGCCGCGACGACGTAGTCGAGGGTCGTGGGGTTCGGCGGGGACTTGTCCGGATCCACCCCGTAGTGCTCGGCGACGGCCCCGTGCACCCCGAAGGTGACGGGCTCCTCACGGCCGGGCAGGCTCGCGTGGCGGAGCGGGCCCTTCTCCCGCGTGATGTGGACCTCTGAGCGGTAGACGACGTCTCCCATGAGTCTCCTCCTGCTTCTGGAGGCAACGTAGCGGGACGGCGTCAGCTTCCGATGAGGTCGGGGAGGGACACTCGGGCGATGCGGGCACCCCGCGTCCGCAGCGCCTCGAGGTCGCCGGCCGCCTGCGCGTGCTTCAGGGTCGAGAAGCCGTGCGGCTGCCCGGGGATCCGAACGTCGGCCGGGTCGTCGGCGACGACCTGGACGAAGACGCCGGTGTCCGGCCCGCCCTTGTGGAACTGGCCGGTCGAGTGCAGGTAACGGGGGCCGATCCCGAGCGTCGTCGCGACCCCCAGCCCGTCGCGGAGCTCGACCCGCCGCCGCTGGAGCGCGGCGGTCACCGGGTCGCCGGGGTCGACGTAGGCGAGGATCGCGAGGTAGTCGCCGGCCTCGACCGTCTCGAGCAGCGGACCGAGCGGCTCGGTGGGCGCGTCGGGCACCCCCTCCTGCAGCGCCCGGGCCGTGTTCTCCTTCGCGGCGGCGACGTCGGGCTGGTCGAAGGGGTTGACGCCGAGGACGGCACCCGCGACCGCCGTCGCCAGCTCCCACAGGTAGACCTGCCCGCCCAGTTCCAGCGGTTCGGTGAGATCGAGCTCCACGACCGGGTGACCCGCGGCGACGAGGTCGTCGGCACCCGGAACCGGGCCGAACGAGACGAAGACGCGATCGTCGCCGTACACCGCGAGCTCCCCGACCGGCTCGTCCACGACGGGAAGGACCCCGGTCTCCCGCTTGCCGGTGGATTCCGCGACCAGCTGCTCGAGCCACGCTCCGAACGCCGCGATCTCCGGAGGCAGCAGGAGGGTGACCTTGTCGCGTCCCTCCCTGGCGGCCACCCCCAGCGCGGCGCCGAGACGCACCGCGGGGGCGTCCTCGGGGGCGACGTCGGGACCCGAGGCCTTGGCGGCCACGGTCGCATACGACAGGAGACCGGCG
>JBOHEE010000085.1:0-6133 GCA_050700895.1 Nitriliruptorales bacterium
GTGCGAGCGTGGCGCGCACGAGGCTGGCAACCTGCAAGTGCCCCTCCGGGTTCTTCTCACCTTTCGCAAGGCCAAGAAGACCCGGAGGGGCACATCAGTCCAAGGATTTGCGGTCAAACCCGGTCAAGCCTTGTACAGATTCTTGAGAGGAGCCAGAAAATTCATCTGATGAAGGAATCCAGGCGTTTCGGCAAAGGCCGTCGCTGGTCTGCGCACGTCTCGGGAGACCGGATCTGACTCGTTTGCGGTTGGGATGCTTGACTCACGTTCGTCTGATGAAGGATAGTTACGCCTCCTGAATGGAAGGGGCGGAGTGGGGCGTGACCAGGAGGACGGTGGGGCGGGGTCGGCGATGTCGGTGGTGGGGGTCGGGGCGGTGCCGCTGCGTCCGGACGTGCAGACGTTCGAGGCCATGCTTGACGGTTGGCGGGACCAGCAGATGGCCCGCGGGCTGGCGGTCTCGACGATCGGTGATCGGTTGCGGCTGGTGCGCCGGTTCTCCGAGTTCACGAACGACTGGCCGTGGGCGTGGTCGCCGTCCGACGTGGAGGAGTGGACCGCGGAGCTTCGCTCGCGGCGGCCGCCAGTGGCGCACTCGACGATCCGGATGTACCAGCAGACGCTGGCGTTGTTTCTCGCCTATCTCGTGGACGCTCGCTACGGGTGGGTGGCGGTGTGCGAGGAGCGTTTCGGGACGCACCCGGTGCAGGTCTGCCACGAGTGGAACACGGTGTCGCACACGGCCGACTACGAGGGTCAGCCGGGCAACCGTCCGTTCTCCCGTCAGGAGCTGCAGAGCTTCTTCGACTTCGCCGACGAGCAGACCGTGCGGGCACGGCGGCTGGGGCGCAAGGGCTGGCTGGCGGCGTTCCGGGACGCGACGCTGTTCAAGACGACCTACGCCTGGGGGCTGCGCCGCCAGGAGGTCGCCCGCCTGGAGGTGGTCGATTTCGGGCCGAACCCGGCCGCAGCTGAGCTGGGCGGCTTCGGGATGCTGGCGGTGCGCTACGGCAAGGCGGCTCGGGGGTCCTCGCCGCGGCGGCGTAACGTGTGTTCGGTGATGGCCTGGGCGGCCGACGTGGTGGCGGAGTGGGTCGAGGACGTCCGCCCGGTCTACGGGGCGACCAGGGGCGGGCCGCTGTGGCCGACCGAGCGTGGCGGGCGGGTCGCGGTGGATCATGTCAACTGGCGTTTCGCGTCGTGGCGCGACGCGCTGGGCCTGCCGGAGGAGCTGGGGCCGCACTGCCTGCGGCACTCGTATGTGACCCACCTGATCGAGGACGGGTTCGATCCGCTGTTCGTCCAGCAGCAGGTCGGCCACGCGTGGGCGTCGACGACGGCGCTCTACACCGGCGTGTCCAGCGACTACAAGAACCGGATGATGCGCGCGGCGCTCGACCGCGCGTTCGGGCCGGCCCCGCAGCGTCCTGCCACGAGCGAGAAGGAGACACGATGAGCAGACGTGTCCGCCGGGTCGGCTACGAGTGGAAGCTGCGGCGGGTGATGGCCGACCACGACATGTTCAACACCACCGACCTGATCCCCCATCTCGCTGAGCGCGGCATCGAGCTGTCGGCGGTGCAGGTCTACCGGCTGGTCGCCCAGACCCCCGAGCGGCTGAACCTGCGCGTGCTGGCGGCGCTGTGCGACATCTTCGACTGCTCCCCGGGCGACCTGATCGAGCCGACCGTGGAGACCACCACGACCGCCGCGCGCCGCGCGGCCCCCTCCGGGGGGAGCAAGGGCGGCGAGCCTCGGGGGCGGCGGCCGACGCGGGCCCGGATCGTCGACGACGGCGGCGCGTGACCGCCGCGAAGAAGCTGGCGGTCTGCGACGGGTGCGGCCGGTCGCGTCCCGACGGGCGTCGGAGCCGGGTCGACGGCAAGCGGGTGTGCCATCGCTGCTATCAGGCGGCGCGGGTGTTCGTCTGTCCTAGCTAGCTGTGGGGTCACCCGGCGCGTCGCGACCGCGTCCAAGCATCCCGACGGCACCCCGGCACGGTGTGCGGCGTGTGTCACCGGCGACGAGGACATGGACCGTTTCGTCGCCATCGCCTGGCAGGTCGCCGACGTCGAACCGGACCTGGCTGCGGACGCGGTCGTGGCCGCGATCGAGGCCGCGGCAGGCTCCGCGGCCGAACGCGGGGTCCTGGCGGAGAACCTCGGCTTCTACCCCCGCTCGCTGACCTCAGGGGCCGCGACCGCGACGCGGGTGCTGTGGCGGCTCATCGTCGCCCTCGAGGAGGCCGGCGCCACCGCGGTGGTCCGTCCTCGCTGCGCGGACTGCGGCCAGGCACGTGAGCTGGTCGCCGAGCCCGCTTGGCACCATCGGGTCTGTGCGCCGTGCGACCGGCTCCGCCACGCCGAAGCGTGCGCCCGCTGCGGGAGGCTCGGCGTGGTCTGGCGCCGCATGACCGACGGGAAGGCGCTGTGCCGCAACTGCTGGAACGCCGACCCGTCCTCGTGGAAGCGATGTTCTCGCTGCCGACGTGAAGGTCGCGTCAACGCGCTCGACGACGGCGGCGCGCCGATCTGCATGCGCTGCTACCGCGACATCCAGCCGCGACGACGCTGCCACGGCTGCGGCCGCGAGCGCGCCATCGCGCTGCGCCAGGGGGAGCGCGACCTGTGCGGCACCTGCTACCGCCGCGTCCAGCCGCGACGACGCTGCGGCGGCTGCGGCCGCGAGACGCGCATCAACAAGCGTGCCCGTGACGGCCAGCCGGACCTGTGCGCGGCATGCAACTGGGCCCCGATCGCCGTCTGCTCCCGCTGCGGGGACGAGGCGATGTGCCGCCACGCCAGCCACGTGGGACCGCCGGTGTGCCTGCGCTGTCTGGCCATGGAACGCCTCGATGCGCTCCTCACCCGCCCGGACGGCAGCATCGACGACGTCTTCGCCGCACTGCGTGACGCGTTCCTCGCCGCCCACCAGCCCCGCAGCCTGTTCGCCTGGCTCGACCGCAGCCCCGGCGCTGCTCTGCTGCGTCGACTCGCCGTCGGTGAGATCGAACTCGACCACGCCGGACTCGACCGGCTCGAGCAGACACCGTCGCTGCGACATCTGCGTCAGCTGCTGGTCGCCTGCGGTGTGCTGCCCGAACGTGATGCGAACGTCGCCTTGGTCGAACAGGCCATCCGCCGTCACGAGGCCGCTGTCGAGGACGCGAACATGCGCCGGGCGTTTCGCGCCTACGCGACCTGGGACGAGCTCGCACGTCTGCGCCGCCGCTTCCCCCAAGGCGACACCCCGGCGCTGGCCGCCAAGGGCGTCAAGTCCGATCTCTCTCAGGCCGCCCGGTTCCTCCACCACCTTCACCGCCGCGGCGTCGCGCTCGAGGACCTGACCCAGTCCGACCTCGACCGCTGGCTCGCCGACGGCCCTGCCGCCCGCCGCCAGATCCGCGGCTTCATCGCATGGGTCACCCGCCGCGGCCTCGCCCCGGGCGGTCTAGAGGTCCCCGTCCGGCGCTCCCGGTCCTTTCTCACCCCGCCTCTGGACGCCGAGGAACGCTGGCGACACGCCCGACGGCTGCTCCACGACGACACGATCGACCCCGCCGACCGCGTCGTGGGCATCCTCGTCGTGCTCTACGCGCAGCCACTGGCCCGCATCGCCCGGCTCACGATCGACGACATCCGCGACGACGACACCGCACTGACCATCAGCTTCGGCAAAGACCACGTGGACATCCCCGAACCGCTCGCCGGACTGCTCCGTCAACTGCCGTGGCGCCGTCAGATCGGCCCCTCCGGCATGGTCCCCGGAGCCGACCGGTGGCTGTTCCCCGGACGCCAAGCCGGCCGACCGATCCACCCCGAACACCTGCGCACGAGGCTCGCCGCGCTCGGGATCGCGTCCCGACCCGCCCGCCAGGCCGCCCTGCTCCAGCTCTCCCGCGAGGTCCCCGCCGCGGTCCTCGCCGACATGCTCAACATCGACGCCGGCACCGCCACCGCCTGGGCCGCCCGCGCCGGCGGCACCTGGAACCGCTACGCCGCCCGACGACTCCACGACCAACCATGACCACCCGCCACCGAGAACCCCTGCCCCACGACACCACCGTCGTCGTCCGCGGCGGGGTCATGCACATCGACGACCTGCGCCGCAACGCCCTCATCACGCTGCGCCGGCACGGCTTCGCCGGCATCTCCGTGTTCGCCGCGGTCGACACCACCCTCGACGAGCTGCTCGCAGGCCCGGTCTACATCCCCCACGCGCAGATCCGCACCACCACCGTCGGCAGGCTCCGAGACGCCGCCTTCGAGCTGCGCCGCACCCTCACCCTGCCCTACCACTACGACATCGTCCTCGAGGACACCGACGACGACACCCTCGCCAGGCTCCTCGGCTGCTTCGACGAACCGCAACCGAACCCCCATCCTCGACGCCCACCAGCATGACCCGCCGCTCGCCACCGACGGACCGCTCCGGCACACTGACAGATGAGGAGGCCCACCATGGTCGACATCGTCACCGACCTCGGCAGCGTGGACGAGGACTGGCACTACCTCGCCCTCACCGAGGACCTTCGTCCCGGCGTAAAGGCGACCCCTGGGACGCGTCTACTCGCTGGCCGCGATGACGACGTCTGGGTCGTCGAGATCGTCGACGTCCGTGACGACGTCATCCGCTTCAAGCTCATCGAGCGCGCCCGGATCGACACCCCATCCCACCGCGCAGCCGGCTGACCCGCCGCGCACCGACACCCTCTCCTCCCGCTGCCTGCCGCGACAACACGACAGCGCGCCGCCCGCCCACGGTCATCTGACCTCCACCCAGACCGACGTCCCAGCGACACCCCCCCTCATTCACACCGTTCGAATACAGGCGCTCTACCAGCAGACCTGCGCGCCGACGGGTCGTGCGTGTGGACCGCACCCGACGGCCGCCGCCGGTGGCTCACCCGGCCCGGTGACCCCACCCCACACACGTTCACCGCCGACGACGACGGGGTGGCGATCGTCGCCCACGGCAGCCTCCCCTCAGGCGCCGACCCCCGAAACACCGACGGCGTCCGCGACCCCACCCACCCCGCCACCCCACGCGACGGACCGCGACCACCATCGGACCCCGACCCGCCACCAGCGCCCGACAGTCCGGCCTGCGACCCGACCGGCAACACCCAACCGACCCTCGTCGACGTCACCTGAAGCGCCGCAACAAGCGGCGGCAGGTCAGCTCGTGGCGAGCGGCGTTGCCGGCCAGGTCGTAGCCGCGGACGACCTCGCCGCAACAAGCGGCGGCAGGTCAGCTCGTGGCGAGTGGAGGACGGCCGATCGCGTGGTAGTTGAGGCCGGCGGCGACCATGTCCGCGCCGTCGAGGCAGTTCCGCCCGTCGACGACGATGGGATACGCGAGCGCCTTCGCGAGCTGCTCGCCGCGGAGGGCCGCGATCTCCGGCCACTCCGTGCAGACGACCGCGGCGTGGGCGTTGTCGCACACCGCGATCGGGTCGTCGACGCACTCGACCTCGGGCAGGCGCTCCTTCACCTCGGGCAGCGCGACCGGGTCGTAGATGCGGACCTTGGCCCCCTCCTCGAGCAGCTGGGTCGCGAGCTTGATCGCCGGCGCCTCCCGCAGGTCGTCGGTGCCCGGCTTGAACGCTGCGCCGAGGAGAGCGATCGTCTTGCCCTCGAGGTGCCACAGCTCGTGGCGGAGCTTGTCGAGCACGAGCCCGAGCTGGGTCTGGTTGACGTTGCGGACCTCCTCGAGGATCCCGAAGTCGACCCCGACGCTCCGAGCGACGTGGATGAACGCATCCACATCTTTTGGAAAGCAAGAACCGCCGAATCCGATGCCGGCGTTGAGGAAGTGGGGGCCGATGCGGTGGTCGTGGCCCATGCCCTCGGCGACGACCTCGACGTCGGCGCCCACCTCCTCGCAGATGCGGGCGACGGTGTTGATGAACGAGATCCGGGTGGCGAGGAAGGCGTTCGACGCGTGCTTGATGAGCTCCGCCGTGGCGAGGTCGGTCTCGATGTAGGGGCAGCCGTGCTCCTCCAGCACCGGCGCGTAGACCTCCCGGAGCGCCTCGGCGACCATCTCGGACGCGACGCCCACGACGACCCGGTCGGGTCGCAGGGTGTCCTCGACCGCCTGCCCCTCACGGAGGAACTCGGGGTTCGAGGCG
>JBOHEE010000086.1:0-6905 GCA_050700895.1 Nitriliruptorales bacterium
GCCAAGTGCCCCTGATCCCGAGCGACTGGCGCGCGCCGTCGCCCACGCGTTCCTCGAGGTGGAGGCCGGACGCAGACCGCTGTCCCAGCTCGAACGCCTGCTCAGTCCCGCCCTGTGGCAGCGGCTCAGCCAGGTCGCGATCCGGCCGGGACCCGGGCCGACCGCGAACGCGGTCGTCGCCGTCTGCGGACAGCGTCTCGACGACGAGGCGTTCGACGCTGCCGTGGTGGTGCGGCGTGGCGAGCGTCGCGGCGTGCTCGTCATCAGGCTCGAGCAGCGCCAGGCGGTCTGGCGGGTGGTCGAGCTCGCCCGCCCCGAGGACGGTCGCAGCTAGGAGGCCGGAGGCCTAGGCCCCGTGGCACCTCTTGTGCTTCTTGCCCGAGCCGCAGGGGCAGGGATCGTTGCGTCCGACCTTCTCGTCGACGGTGCGCTGGCCTCCGACCTGCACACGCTTGATCGTTCCGCCTTCCTTCGTCCTGTTGACGTCGGCGCCGCGCTGACTCTGCTGCGCGCCACCGCCTGGACTGAAGGACCGCGGTGAGTCGGTCTCCGACGAGACGTAGCTGAGCTGGCGCTCGTCGGCACCTTCGGCAAGCTCGGGCAGCCTCACGCCCTCCGCGCGGCGCGCGGCCTCGCCGTCGCCGCCGGCCTCGCCGTCGCCGGTCGTACGTCCCACGCCGACCGCGTCCACGGCCGGCCGCCCAGCGACGGTGCGGTCGCCCGCCTCCGCCCGGGTCGCCTCGGACTCGATCGGCACGTTGAAGAAGTACGCCGCCGCCTCCTGGCGGACCGCGAGCATCATCGCGACGAAGTCGTTGTAGGCCTCGCGCTGGTACTCGGTCAGCGGGTCGCGCTGCCCAACCGCCCGCAGGCCGATGCCGTCGCGGAGCGCGTCCATCTCGTAGAGGTGCTCGCGCCACTTGCGGTCGACGATCGTGAGGATGATCCTCCGCTCGACCTCACGGATCACCTCGGCGCCGACGCGCCCTTCGCGCTCCTCGTAGACCTCGAAGGCGTCGTCGACGAGGCGGTCGACGAGCTCCTCCCGGTCCACCGTCTCGAGATCGAGTTCGGCGAAGTCGTAGTTGACCGGATAGATCCCTTCGAGCTCCGTGCGGAGCATCGAGAGGTCCCACTCCTCGGGGAACACCCCGGGCGGTGCGTAGGTGTCCACGACGTCGCGGATCGCCTGCTCGATGTAGGTGGATGCGACGTCCTCCACCTGCTCGTAGTCGCCCTCGAGTAGGCGCTGCCGCTGCTCGTAGACGACCTCGCGCTGCTTGTTCAGGACGTCGTCGTACTTCAGCACGTTCTTGCGGATGTCGAAGTTCCGCGACTCGACCTGGCGCTGCGCGTTGCCGACCGCCCGGGTCACGAGCTTGTGCTCGATCGGGATGTCCTCGGGCACCTTGAGGCGGGTCATGATGCGCTCGACCGCGGCGGCGTTGAAGAGCCGCATGAGGTCGTCCTCGAGCGAGAGGTAGAAGCGCGAGGCGCCGGGGTCGCCCAGGCGGCCGGAGCGGCCGCGGAGCTGGTTGTCGATGCGGCGCGACTCGTGTCGTTCGGTGCCGAGCACGTAGAGGCCGCCGGCCTCGCGGACCTTCGCCCCCTCCTCCTTGCACGTGGGGCGGAAGCGCTCGATCGCCTCCTCGAGCACCCGCTCCGCCTTCTCGGGTTCGACGTCGCGACCGAGCTTGGCGACCTCGTCCTTCGCCATCTCCTCGGGATTGCCGCCGAGGATGATGTCGACACCACGGCCGGCCATGTTGGTCGCGACGGTGACGGCGCCGACGCGGCCCGCCTGCGCGATGATGTGCGCCTCGCGTTCGTGGTGCTTCGCGTTCAGGACCTGGTGGGGGACGCCCCGCCGTCGGAGCATCTCGGAGAGACGTTCCGACTTCTCGATCGAGATCGTGCCGACGAGGATCGGCTGCCCCTTCTCGTGCCGCTCGGCGATGTCGTCGACCGCCGCCGTGAACTTCGACTTCTCGGTCTTGTAGACGAGGTCGGATCGGTCGTCGCGGATGACCGGCTCGTTCGTCGGGACCACCACGACGCCGAGCTTGTAGATCTCGGTGAACTCGACCTCCTCGGTCTTCGCCGTTCCGGTCATGCCGGCCAGCTTCTCGTAGAGGCGGTAGTAGTTCTGGAGGGTGATGGTCGCGAGGGTCTGGTTCTCCTCCTTGATCCGCACGCCCTCCTTCGCCTCGATCGCCTGGTGGAGGCCCTCGGAGTAGCGGCGGCCCTCGAGCACGCGACCCGTGTGCTCGTCGACGATCTTCACCTCGCCGTCGGCGACGAGGTACTCGTCGTCGCGCTTGAAGAGCTCCTTCGCCTTCAGCGCGTTCTGGAGGTGGTGGACGAGCGGCGTGTTCACCGACTCGTAGAGGTTCTCGACGTTGAGGAGCTTCTCGACCTTGGCGACGCCGGCCTCCGTCACGGCGACGGTGCCCTTCGCCTCGTCGGCGACGTAGTCCCCGGTCTCCTCGCCTGGCCGTTCGCCCTCCTCGCCGCGGCGCAGGTTCGGGACCACCTGGCGGGCGAAGATCCGGTACCAGTCGGCGGACTGCTCCGCGGGCCCCGAGATGATCAGCGGCGTCCGTGCCTCGTCGACGAGGATCGAGTCGACCTCGTCGAGCAGCGCGAAGTGGTGGCCGCGCTGGACCTGCTGCGCCTTCGACAGCGCCATGTTGTCGCGGAGGTAGTCGAAGCCGAACTCGTTCGTGGTGCCGTAGGTGATGTCCGCGGCGTACGCCTCGCGCTTCGACTCCTTCGGCTGCTGCGAGTAGACGGTGCCGACCGTGAGCCCGAGGAAGCGGTAGATGCCGCCCATCCACTCCGCGTCACGCCCCGCCAGGTACTCGTTCACGGTGACGACGTGGACGCCGTTGCCCTCGAGGGCGTTGAGGTAGACGGGCATCGTCGAGGTGAGGGTCTTGCCCTCACCGGTCTTCATCTCGGCGATGTTGCCGTCGTGGAGGGCGGCGGCACCGAACACCTGCACGTCGAAGGGTCGCTCGCCGAGCACGCGCCACGCGACCTCGCGGACGACTGCGAACGCCTCGACCTGGATGTCGTCGAGCGTCGCGCCGGCGGCCAGTCGCTGCTTGAACTCGTCGGTCTTGGCCGTCAGCTCCGCGTCGGAGAGAGCGGCAACCTCGTCCGAGAGCGCGTTGACCGCGACGACGATCTTGTCGAGCTCACGCGCCTTCCGACCCTCGCCGAGACGGAGGAGCTTGTCGAGGAACATGCCGGGGGATCCTGGAAGTCGGGAGAGAACACGATGATACGGCCTGCCGCGTCCAACGCCCCAGGCGCTGCGCGGGTTCCGCGAGCCCGCCGTCCGCTCACCCGCCGCGGCCCGACCGGCCAAGCACGACGCGAGGCCTGGAGCGAGAGGCTCCCGCAGGGCGACCGCAGTTACGGGTTGGAGCCCGAAGGGAGCCTCTCGCGGAAGGTCTCGCCTGGAGCCGGGCTACTTGATCTCGAGGAGCTTCTCGCGGACGGCGTAGACGACCGCCTCCATGCGGGAGTGGAGATGGAGCTTCTCGAGGATGTTGCGCACGTGGTTCTTGACCGTGTTCTCGGAGATGAAGAGCGCCTTGGCGATCTCGCGGTTGTTCATCCCCTGGGCCACGTGCTCGAGCACCTCCATCTCGCGCGGCGTGAGGCGAGGCTGGGGGACCTCCTCCTTCTCCTCCTCCTTCTTCACCATCGCGGCGAACTCGTTGAGGAGTTTCGAGGCCATCGACGGGCTGATGAGCGACTGGCCCGCCTGGACGCTGCGCACCGCGTTGCCGATCTCGTCGATCGAGATCTCCTTGAGGAGGTAGCCGTTCGCGCCGGCCTTGATCGCCTCGTAGAGGTCGTCCTCCTCGTCGCTGATCGTGAGCATGAGGATCTTCGTCGCCGGGAGGTCGTCCTTGATGCGCCGCGCAGCCTCGATCCCGGAGACGGTGGGCATGCGCACATCCATGACGACGACGTCGGGAACCTCGTCCACGACGAGGGTGACGGCTTCCTCGCCGTCGCCGGCCTCGCCGACGACGTCGATGTCCTCCTCGTCCTCGAGGACCATGCGGAGCCCGCGGCGGAAGAGCTCATGATCGTCGGCGATCACGATCCGGATCGGATCTTCTCCAGCCACGTGGCTCCTCCGGGTCGGTGGGGCGGCGGCTCTCTGGTTCGGGGGAGTCTAGCCTGACTCGGCCGTTCGGCCGCGAGTTTGTGCTGGTTCGTCCAGCCTGTCCGTGCTAGTTGGCTTGGGCCAGCGGTTGAACGCGAGGTCGGTCCCGAGCCGGTGGTTCCCGGCCCGGGCGAGCACGGCCACCGTCACGGAACCTGCGCCAGTGCGCGCGAGGGCCCTCGCGGCGACGTCGATCGTGGCGCCGGTGGTGAGGACGTCGTCGACGAGCAGCGTCCGTTCCGGCGGCGGCTCGATGGCGCGGAACGCTGCGGAGTCGAGACGGCGCCTGTCGGCCAGCGGCAGGTCGGTCTGGTCGCGACGTCGTGGGACGGCGGCCAGCAGACCGACGAGCGGGATGCCGAGCGCGACGGCGACGGGGGCCGCGAGCCGCTCCGCGTGGTCGACGCCACGCGAGCGGATCCGGTCGGGGGCCGCCGGGATCCAGGTCACCGCCTCGGGCACCGGCAGCAGGCGCCGCTCCCCCACGGCCGCGGCGAGCTCTGCGCCGAGATCACCCCACACAGCCCAGGCACCCCTGGCCTTCGCGGCGACGATGGCCGCGGCCACCGGCCCGCGGTAGCGGAAGGCCGTGACCGTGGCTGCCGGAGGCGCCTGCTCGGACCAGCAGCCGTGCCCGGCGCCGCCCGGTGAACCGCAACGGCCGCAGCCGCCGTGCACTCGGAGCCGCCTCGCTTCCTTCGCGCACGGTGGGCACCACGGCGACGATCCCCTCGTCCCGCAGGCGAGGCAGCGGGGCGGGGCCAGCAGTTCGACCACGGACCGGAACATGCCGGAAGCCTCGCACGGATCGGGAGTCTCGCGGGATCCGGCTCAGCGTCAGTTGTGGATGAGGAGTCGGAGGCGCCCCTGCCGTGCTTACCCGGCATCGAACGACTGGCAGCAGGTGGGATGGACGTGACGGAGGAACGTCTGGTCACGAGATGGTGACTGGACGTTCCCCGGTCGCCGTGGCCGTCGTGGGGTCAGAGGCGGTCGACGACGCCGAGGGCGAGCTGGGCGATCCGCTCACCGGCGATGCGACCGACCTCGAGGACCTCCTCGTGGGAGGTGACGACTCCCGGTCCGTGCACGTTCGTGACGGCCGAGAAGCCGAGGACGCGGACGCCGCGGCTCCTGGCCGCGATCACCTCGAGCACCGTGGACATGCCGACCACGTCGGCACCGAGTGTGCGGAGCATCGCCACCTCGGCCGGGGTCTCGTAGGCCGGTCCGCGCAGCCCTGCGTAGACGCCGGTCTGGAGCTCGAGGCCGAGGTCGCGTGCCACCTCGTGCGCCAGCGCCTGAAGCTCCCGGTCGTAGGGCTCGCCCATGTCGGTGAACACGGGCCCCGCCTCCCGACGGACTGCCGTCAGGGGAGAGGCGTTCGTGAGGTTCAGCTGATCGGTGATGAGCAGGACGTCCCCGGGCGTCAAGGTGTCGACGAGGCCCCCGGAGGCGTTCGTGACGATGTAGGTCGGGCAGCCGAGCTCCGCGGCGGCCTCGACGGCGCGGGTGACGGTGGCCGGCTCGTGGCCTTCGTAGAGGTGCACGCGGCCCATCTGCGTAAGGACCGGCACGCGACCGAGCCGCCCGGCCCGGAGGATGCCCGCATGGCCGGCGACGCCCGGCCCGGCGAGCCCCGGGACGTCGGAGAGCGGGATGTCGTGCGGCTCGGCGATGGCGTCGGCGACGGACGACAGCCCCGACCCGAGGGTGAGGAAGACCGCCGGCCGCTCGGGGATGCGCTCGGCGATGACCGCGGCTGCCGCCACGACGGCTTCGTCGTGTGCGTTCACCGCGGCTCCCCCCGTTCCGTCGCGTACGAGAGCCCGCGCTTGAAGGCGTCGATCGCTCCGACCGGCGTGGGATCGACACCGCCGAGGAAGGCGAGGTAGACCGACAGGAGATCCACGAAGGCCGCCGCCGCGGCGAAGCGTGCCAGAGCGCTCGGGCCCTCGAAGTGGATCGTCGCGACGTGGGCGGCGCGGTCCGCGACCACGTCCGCGAGGAGTTCGAACCGTCGCGCCGCGTCCGCTGTCTCGTCGTCCGCGCTGCGGAGGAGCACGACCGCCGCCCGCGCGGAGACGTCGTGGGGGGACGTCCACGCGACCAGCTCGTTGTGGGCGAGCTCGGGCAGCTCGTTCCAGAACGCCGGGCGTTCCGCGTTCTCGTTGACCTGGGACTTCCCTCGGAGGGCGGCGATGCCCATCCAGCCGCGGGCCGCGTAGAACAGGGGCACGAGCGCGCCCATGTCGGAGGCGAGTTGCTTCACCGGGTTCGCCCGCAGCGGCACGTCACCGCGCCACTTGCGCATGGTGTCGTCGAGGAAGCGGGGCAGCCCGTCGAGGTCGGCCAGGACCCCGTCGACGGCGCCGGCCCGCTCCAGGACCGTGAGCAACGCGGTGACGAGGGCGGCGAGGTTCGCCCGCGGCTGACCGTCGCCGGGCACGGTGGCCACCGGGCAGCCCCACGCGGCGGCCTGCTCGGCGAGGGCGCCACCGGACGTGATGACGTAGCACGGCGCGTGGGCGGCCCGGGCTGCCGCGAGGGACTCGACCGTCTCGGCGGTGTTGCCCGAGTGGCTGACCCCGACGACGAGCGTGCGTGGCCCGACGAACGCGGGCAGCACGGGTTCCTTCGCGGCGATCACGGGGACCCGTCCTCGGTCCCGCGCCGCGACGGCGGCGACGTCCGCGGTGATCCCCGAGCCGCCCATGCC
>JBOHEE010000087.1:0-1852 GCA_050700895.1 Nitriliruptorales bacterium
CGACAAGTGCGGGCGACCCCGGCGTGCCGACACCGTCCTCGGAGCTCGCGCTCCCCGCCCCGCCGCCCGCCTGGGCGGCGGGGCGGTCCGGGAACCGCTGCAGGTGGACGTAGGAGCCGCCGAAGAGGATCAGCGCCGCCGCGAGGACGAGGAGCTGGCGGAATCGGAGGACGCCCCGGACCGGTCCGGGCGCGACGCGGTCCTCGAACCGTCTCAAGGCATGGAGCGGAGCGCCGAGCACGCGGGCCGTGCGCCGGGAGCGGCGCTGGATGACCGGCACGATCCGGTCGTCCAGCCGTGCGAGCCGCGAGGGCGGCCGGGATGCTCCGGGCATGCGCAGATCCCCGTGTTCGCGGCGGCTCAGGCTATCGACGTCCCCACTCATCGACGTCGGTCCTGGGGCCGGACAATCGGCCTCTCGCCCGACATCGATGGTGACGCGCTCAGTCGAGGATCAGCACGCGGACGGCGTGGAGGTCCTCTTCGAGCTGCAGCTCGAGTCGGCGTCGCGCCTCGAGTTCGCGGCGGTGGCGCCACAGGTGTCCTCGTAACCAAGCGAACATGTCCGGCTCCTGACAGTCACGCTCACTCGGAAGAACGAGGATCCACGCGAGCGGTGACGCACCTCCGTTCACGCCCCCGACGGTGACACGGCGTGGCAGACTCCCCCGCCATTGCGAGCTGGCTCCGCTGGGTGGCTGCCGTCCTCGCGCTCTCGGAGGCGACATTCATGGTCTTCGACGGTGCCCGAGCGCTCCTCGTCGGCGACCCTGGTTCGCCCGACACTGACGGAGGAACGTCTCGTCACCGGCTCGTGACCAGATGTTCCCCCGTCGGCCTGCCGGTAGCCGGGAGACGCTCAGGACTGGTCGTTGCGCCGGCCGCCGAAGGTGCGGCGGAGGAACTTCACGATCGAGCTCCAGAGGCTCGCGAAGAAGAGCGGGAAGCCGCGGACCTCCCCTGCGCGGATGGCGGCCGCCTCCTCCGGCGTGGTCGCGCCGAGCTTCCCCTCCAGGCACTCCGCGAACTCGCGGATGAGGCGGTTCGACATCTCGGCGATGATGCCCTGGCGGCCGAACTGGGCCGCCGCCCCTGACAGCTTCACGTCCGCGTCGACCGTCACGTGGGTGCCGGCGCCCGCATCGGCGAGCGCGTATTCGATCTCGACCTGCCCGCGGCTGCCGCCGCGGCGGTCCGCGCCCCGGCCGGAGATCACGCACCTGCGGGTCTCGGGGTTCGGGCGGACCGTTGCCTCGCCCTCGAAGGTCGCGTTCATGGCGCCGAGCTTCACCGACACCTTGCCCGCGTAGACGCCGTCGCCCTTGTCCTCTGTGAGCTCCGCCCCCGGCATGCAGCTCGCCACCTGCGGGATGTCCTGGAGGAAGTCCCAGACCGCGTCCGGCGGCCGCTCGACGTCGAACTCGTGCGTGATCTTCATCCGTTGCCCTCCCCGGTCGTCTGCCCGGCGCCTCTCGTCCCCCGTCGGATCCTCCCGGCGCGATGTGCCGTTCGTCCGCGGCGGAGGACGCCCGGCCGGGCCGGCTCAGTCGGCGCCAACGTACCCCTCCGGTGCAGCCTCGAACGCCCGCTGGCAGCCGGCGGCACAGAACCAGTACGTCTCGCCCTCGTGCTCGCTCCGGTAGTGCGCGGTCGCGATGTCGACCGTCATGCCGCACACCGGGTCGATCGCCCCCTCCGGCTCCGCGACCGCGACCCCCAGGGCCACGCCGCCGCTGCTCCGCAGCGCGACGAGCTCGGCCATGATGGAGACCGCCATCTCCTCGTGCGCGACCGCGCCGAGGTCGAGCCCGGCCGGGGCGCGGACCCGCGCGAGCGCCTCGTCGGGGACGCC
>JBOHEE010000088.1:0-1899 GCA_050700895.1 Nitriliruptorales bacterium
GTGACCACGACCGTCGCCGCCGCGGTCATCGCGGCGAGCGTGCCGAGGAACAGCAGGCGGATCTGGTTCGCCAGCGCGTGCTGCGCGGCGGCGATCTGGTTGTGCAGGTTGTGGGTCTGCGCGTTCATCTCCAGCCGCACCTCGGCGAGCACGTGGTTGCCGAGGCTGTCGAGGCGCCAGCGGAGCTGCTCGTCGAAGCGGCGCTCCATCTGTTCGAAGCGCTGGTCGATCTGTTCGAAGCGCTGGTCGATCTGTTCGAAGCGTCGCTCGAGGCGCTCTTCGAGGCTCCCGAGGTCGTCGCGCGTGGCGGCCTCCTCTCCTCGTTCGAGCATGGCCATCACCGCCGCCGCGTAGTCCTCGCCGAGCACCTCGCCGAGGCGTGCCGTCACCTCGTCGCGCGTGCGTTCTCCGGTCGCCATCTTCCCCTCCTCAGTCGATCCGGGCAAGCGACGGGATGGTCGGGCGCGGGTGTGACAAAATGGTCGCTGACTGCTCGTTGCCCTGTGGAGAAGTCGGGTCATCCACAGGGTTGAGGTGATCGACGGCACACACGCCGCTCGTGCTGCGACGCTGTCGTCGGCGGCCAGGAGGGGACGTGGACGCCGGCCGCACGACGACGCTGGGAGAGTGGCTCGAACGCTGGCTCGAGGACCGCCGGGCGCGGATCCAGCCGGCGACCTACGTGAACTACCGCGGCCACGTCCGTTCTACCTCGTCCCGTGGCTCGGCGACGTGCCGCTCGGCGACCTCACCGCGGCGCGGGTCGAGCAGTTCTACGCCGACCTCGTCCGCCGCGGCGGGCACAACGGCAAGCCGCTGTCGCCGGCGACGGTGCGCGGCTGCCACTTCGTCCTCCACCGCGCACTCGAGGACTGCATCCGGCTCGGCATCCTGCGCGAGAACGTCGCTTCGCGCGCGGAGCGGCCGGTGCTCGACCCACGGACGGGTGAGGCCCCGCGCACGTGGAAGGGGTTCGCCGGCCCATCCTGGGCTCGACCCACGGACGGGTGAGGCCCCGTCGAACGACCTCCGGGTGTGGACCGCGGAGGAGCTGCGCGCCTTCCTCGACTTCGTCCGTGACGACCCGCTCCGCGACCTCTGGGTCGTCTTCGCCCGCACGGGCATGCGCCGCGGTGAGGTCCTCGGGCTGCGCTGGAAGGACGTCGCGCTGGAGCGCAGCGAGCTCGTCGTCGCCCGGTCGCTCGCGCGGATCGACGGGCGCATGATCCTGAAGCGCCCGAAGTCCTACCGGATGCGGCGGCTCACGATCGACGCCACGACCGGTCGCAGCACCCCAAGGCCACGTGAGCATCAAGATCTCAGGCCCTGGTGTCGGTATGGGCTTGAGTTCGCCGCTGAGGTGGCGAGGTCGATCGGCTGCGGTGTCACGCGGCTCGTGAGATGGATGGGAGAGTGGGCGCTTCCCAGCAGTAGGTGGAGTCGAGACTGGCGCGGCGGCGCTTCAGCGGCCCAGGATGATCCGTCGTGCCGCCTGCCCGACGGCTGCTGCCCGCACGTCGGCGAGGCTCTCCCAAGCCGGCTCAGGCGACGAATGGAGGACCATCAGATCGCTCTTGCTCGCGTCGCTTCTGACCAGGTCGGGATCTGCGATCGCCGCGAAGAGGAGTGCGAGGTCGCGGGGACTCAGCCATCGCGACCCCCCACGTTCGCGAGTTCCCTGCGCCAGAGATCGTGCCCTGCTGCGACCGTTCTCGGATCCCCGGACTCGATCAAGTCCAGGGCGACGACCGCCGGAGCCGCGACGCCCATGCGGCTAGATGAGTGATTCCAAGGGGTGGGGCTGGTGTGACGGGTGTGGCTGGTGGGGTTGCGTGGTTTGAAGGGTGAGGTCGTCGAGGATGGCGCTGTTCCTGCAGCGTCGACCTCGAAGGAGATCTC
>JBOHEE010000089.1:0-3920 GCA_050700895.1 Nitriliruptorales bacterium
GGCTGTGCCCGGCGACGACGTCGGGTGTGACGCCTGCCTCGGTCAGCGCCCGCCAAGCCGCGATGCTCGCAGCGAACACCGCCGGCTGGGCGATCGCGGTCTGCGCGCACGCCTCGCGGTCGTCGGCGAGCCCCGCGAGGCCGTCGAGGCCGCAGGCACGCCCGACCTCGTCGAAGGTCGAGTGGGCGGGATGTCCCTCCCATGCGGCGGCCATGCCTTCCCGGTGGGCGCCCTGGCCCGGGAACACGAAGGCGACGGTCATGCGGTTGCTCCGGTCGTCACGGTCGGCGTCACGGGCCAGTGGATGGGTTCCCGCGCAATTGACACTGACGTCAACGTCGATTGATGGGCGGCACGATAGAAGAACTTGACACGGACGTCAACTACTGCCGGGTCAGGACGGGCGGGTGAAGCCCTCCTGCTCCGCGTGGGCGGCGGTGGTCCCCGACCGCCAGTGGCGGCGGCAGAGGAGCTCGTAGCGCACCTCCGCCTCCGGGTCGGTGTCGCCGACGACGACCTGCTCGCCCTCGTAGACGACCTCTCCCCCGACGACACGGGCGTTCGGGCTCCCCGGCCGCCCGCACCAGCAGAGCGCCTCGACCCGCAGCTCGATGCCCTCGTCCACGCTTGACTCCCGACCGGGCGCGCGCGTAGTCAACCACTACACCGCCTCGCCGCGAGGAAAGCCGTGAACCTCGATCCGAATCTCTTCGATCCGACCGCCGTCGCGCCCGAGACGCACGCCTTCAACGAGGGCGTCGAGCGCGACCTCGCCGCGCTCCCCGTGGTCACCGACGTGCCGGTCGAGGTGACCCGCAAGGCACGGGAGGAGGGACGGGGCATCTTCGGCCCGCCGATCCTCTCCGAGCGGGCACGGACCCTCGACATCCCGGGCCCGGCGGGCGCGATCACGTTGCGGGTCATCGAGCCCGCGGCCGGCCCGACACGCGGCGTCTACCTCCACATCCACGGCGGCGGCTTCGTGCTCGGGGCCGCACACCACCAGGACCCGCGCCGCGAGGCGCTCGCGGACGCCTGCGGCGTGGCGACGGTCAGCGTCGAGTACCGCCTCGCCCCCGAGCACCCCTTCCCGGCCGGCCCCGACGACTGCGAGGCGGCCGCGCTGTGGCTCGCCGACCACGCCGCCGACGAGTTCGCCACGGACACGCTCCTGATCGGCGGCGAGTCCGGGGGCGCCCACCTCGCCGCGCTCACGGTGCTGGTGCTGCGCGACCGTCATGGCCGCACGCCCTTCCTCGGCGCGAACCTCGTCTACGGGGTCTACGACCTCGCGATGACCCCGAGCGCCGCGAACTGGGGCGAGCGCAACCTCGTCCTCTCGACGCCGATCATGCGCTGGTTCGGCGCGCAGTTCCTCCGTGACCTCCGGCATCCGCGCGACCCGGAGATCTCCCCGCTCTACGCCGACCTGCGAGGGCTCCCGCCGGCGCTGTTCACCGTCGGCACGATGGACCCGCTGCTCGACGACAGCCTCTTCATGGCCGCGCGCTGGCTGGCCGCCGGCAACGTCGCCGAGCTCGAGGTGCTGCCGGGTGCGATCCACGCCTTCGACGCGATCCCCCGCCCTCTCCCCCTGAGGGAGCCAGCGGTCGCCCGGATCCACAGGTTCCTCGCCGGCGTCCTTCGCGGGCTCAGCCCGACATGACGTGGGAGTCCACCCACCGCTCGAGCGCTGGGACCCGAAGGAGCACGAGGACGCCGGTACTGCCGAGTGCATGCACGAGCACGTTGAACCACGGCGTCACCTCGCCGGCCTGGTGGGCAGCCAGCCAGTAGGGGACGAGCACACCCACGCCGAAGATCGCCGACGCGACGGCCACCAGCTCCCACCAGGACGCCTTCTGGAAGAGACCCCAGGTCGCCACCGTGAAGCCGAGGCAGATAGCCCCTCGGCAGGAGCCCGGGCTCGGGGCTGAGGTCCAGCCGCTCTCCATGAGGCTCCATGGCCACCCTCTTTGGTAAGTGACATCGACTTGACGTAGCATGGGCGAGCATACGACATTGGACCTGACAATCACATCGATGTAAGTAGGGAGCGAGATGGTTGATGTCGCGACCCGCCTCGGTGAGCTTGCGGACAAGCTCAGCCTGAACCAAGCCGACGTGGCCAGGGTTGTTGACACCAACCCGCGAACAGTGGCCCGTTGGCTGCGCGACGAGGCCGAGCCCCGGCGTCCGACCCGGGAGCGGCTGCTGGAGTTCATCGCGGTGCTGGAGCAGCTCTCCGCGGTGGTCCAGCCCCAGGCGGCGCATGACTGGTTGTTCAAGCCGAATCCCCTCCTCGGCCACGAGAAGCCAGCCGACCTCATCCGCCGCGGCGAGTACCGACGCGTGCTGGGAGCGATCGACGCGCTCGCTGAAGGCGTCTTCCTCTAAGGCTGTGGTCGACCCCGCCTTGCTCGAGCGTGTCGATGCGCTCAAGCCGACATCCTTCCCTGGGCCCGCATGGCGTCACGTCCGTCCCGAGTATCCACCGCTGTCCGGCGAAGGCGCCCGCATCATCGGTGGTCGCTGGAACCCACCGGAGAGCTTTCCCACCCTCTATCTCGGCCTCAACGTCGACATCGTTGTCGCAGAGTTCCACCGTCACCTGGCCCGCCAAGGACTCCGTGCGCAGGACGCGCTGCCCCGGGTCCTCTACGAATACGCGGTGCGACTGGGTCGCGTGCTGGACCTACGAGATCCCGACACCCTCCAAGCCCTTGGCCTTCATCCAGATCTTTCGAGCGCGCCGGCTGCCCGCTGTCAGGAGGTGGGCGAAGCCGCCCACTATCTCGGACTCGAGGGCATCCTCGCATCTTCCGCAGCGGGGTCCGGCGACGTGCTGGCCGTCTACCTTGACCGTCAACTGCCGGATTCCACCCTCGAAGTCACTCAGTCGAGCGACTGGGAAGCTTCAGATGTCACCTGAACGGCCGCGAATCCAGTTTCGTCGACCTTGCGGGTGGACACCTCTTGCGAAGACGCAGGCGCAACCCGGCGACGAGCCTCGGAACTGGGGCTCAGTCATCGAAGGAGAGCTGCCCAGCGGGTTTCCTCGACGATGTCCTCTTCTTCCCTTCGTGCAGACCCTCCTTCAGTTCCAGCTCATACCGCCCGTGATCAAGCTCAAGAAGCCGGCCGAGAATCTCGGTACGAGCGGGCCCACCGATCGTGTATCGGATGCCCTGCCGCGTGGGCCAGAAGTCATGCGCAAGGTCGAGGTCGTCCCAGCGGTATGCCGCCGCCCCGATGCTCGCCGCCCCGTTGGCGATCAGCTCCTGGTCCACGTCGATGCGCTCTCGGCTGCGCAGCGCGATCGCCTTCGCGACGCTGACCCCCTCGAGGTACCCGACCAGCGCGATCACCACCGCCCCACGCAGCAGCGGAGCGAAGACGTCGCCGGTCGCCCAGGGCACCGACGGGGCCGGAAGGCCGGCCGGCACGTCTCCCACCAGCGTCAGCCCGGCCGCTCCGAGATCGAGCAGCCACACCGCGGCGGCGAGGACACCGACCACGACCAGCGCGGCCGGGAACCGGTGGCTCATCCGCGTGCTGGCGAACAGGACCGCCAGCGCGGCGCCCCGATCCCCAGGGACAGCGGATCGACGTCACCGAGGTGTCCGAGCAGGTCCCGGACCACCGTGACGGCCTCCGACGCGGCGGGCAGAAGGGACAACGCCGTCCTCTACGGGGTAGCGCGGCTGGTGTTGGTGCCAGGTCAGAACCAGGCCGAGCGGCTCGGACCCTCTTCGTCGACGTCCTCGTCGCCGGCTGCGTCCTCTCCCACCGCCGGGTCGGCCGAGTGCCCGGGTCCGCGGCGCGCGGACGGAAGGACGATGAGGAGCAGGGGCACAGCGAGGAGAGTGGCCAGGGTCCGTGGCATGGCCGTGGAGCGTACTGCCGCTACGGTCCGCGAC
>JBOHEE010000090.1:0-2280 GCA_050700895.1 Nitriliruptorales bacterium
GAGATCTCCTTCGAGGTCGACGCTGCAGGAACAGCGCCATCCTCGACGACCTCACCCTTCAAACCACGCAACCCCACCAGCCACACCCGTCACACCAGCCCCACCCCTTGGAATCACTCATCTAGCCCCAGAAGTGCTGTCCAGACAAGTTTCTCGCAGCTGCGCGGAACGTAGCCCCCCGACAATGAGACCTGGTCACGGCCGCTGGCAGCTCGGGCAGTACGTGGTCCCGCGACCGGTGATGACGAGACGGCGGAGCTCCGTCCCGCAGCGGGCGCAGGGCTCGCCGTGCCGCCCGTACACCTCGAGGAACGCCCCGTTGCGGCCGCTCTCGCCGTTCACCAGCTGATAGTCGCGGAAGGTGGTGCCCTCGCGCTCGATCGCCTCGGTCAGGACGCTTCGGATCTCGGCGTGGAGACGGTGGGCGCGCTCACGGCCGACGCGCCGGGACGCGGGGTGGATCCCGGCGCGCCAGAGCGCCTCGTCCGCGTAGATGTTGCCGACGCCGGCCACGAGGCGTTGCGACAGGAGCGCGGCCTTCACCGGAGCGCGCGTCCTCGCCAGGGCCCGGGCGAAGCCTTCGGGACGGAAGTCGTCGGTGAGCGGCTCCGGGCCCAGGCAGGTCAGCATCGGCACCGCCGTGTGGTCGCCGGCCAGCACGACCGCCACGCGGCCGAACCGCCGCGGGTCGCGGAACACGAGGCTCCGCTCGTCGTCCAGGTGGAGGACAGCGCGGGCGTAGGCGTCCCGCTCGTCGAATCGCAGCGACCCGGTCATGCCGAGGTGGAGGATGAGCTCGAGGTCCTCGTCGAGCGGGCACATGAGGAACTTGCCGCGACGTCCGACCGAAAGGATCCGCCTTCCCGGCAGCCGGTCGAGACCGAGGAACCGGCGCTGGGGTTCCGCCTCGACGTGCGTCACCCGCCGACCCGGCAGCTGCGACGCCAGCTGACGGCGGACGGACTCGACTTCGGGGAGCTCGGGCACGGGGGCCGAGCGTATCTCCCACTACCCTGGAGACCCTCGGCTGGACCGCCGACGAGGGGAGGCGACATGGGCGACGCCCCGCGCGAGATCCGCCGCTACGAGCGCGACCGGGACGACCTCGGGCGGCCGGCGAACGCCCGGCCGCGCGACCGCCTCGGCCGTCCCCTGCCTCGCGACGCCGCCCCCGGGCCCGTCATGGAGGAGTTCGAGTTCGACGACCCGGAGGAGTCCCTCGCGAAGGCGGTCGAGCTCTGGGACGAGGAGCGTTTCTTCGAGGCGCACGAGGTCCTGGAGGACGTCTGGCACGCCGCCCCGGAGGACGAGCGCCTCTTCTGGCAGGGCGTCATCCAGGTGGCGGTCGGATGCTGCCACCACCAGCGCGGCAACCCGACCGGCTCCGCGGCGCTCCTGCGGAAGGCGGCGGACAAGCTGTCGCGTTATCCGGACGTCCACCACGGGATCGACGTCGAGGAGCTGCGGGTGTTCGCCGAAGGTGCGGCCCGGGTCGTCGAGGAGACCGACGAGGTCTTCGACATCGGCTACCCCGAGTTCCCCCGGATGGACGCCGGGCCATGGTTCGCCGCCGACGCGACGGAGGTCGAGGTGAGATGAGCGACTCAAGCAGCGAGAGCGGTAGTCGCCGGATGATGAGCGACTCAAGCAGCGAGAGCGGTAGTCGCCGGGTCGCGAGGGATCTCGCCCTCGGCCTCGCGGACGGCTACCGCTTCCGTTGCGGTTCCTGCGGCAACGTCACCCGCTTCGACGTCGTCGAACGCGCCCGCACGCGCCGCTACCACCACTACGACCTCGGCGGCGTGGGGCGGGTCGAGGAGGAGGAGATCATCGATCGTACGGTCGAGTCGGTGGCCTGCCGCTGGTGCGGTCGCAACGACGCCATCGAGGTGGAGCCCGCCCCGTCGGCGGCAGCCGCCGGGGAGTGAGGGCAGGGTGGCCGCGACACCGGACCCCGCCGGAGCGGACACACCGCCACCGACCACGGAGCAGCTCGAGCGACTCCCGGCCGACCTCTGGGCCGCCGTTCTGACGCGCGTTCGGGCGGCCCTCCACGCCCTCGACGCGGACCTCGTCGACAAGCGGATGGAGCGATTGCGGGCGACGCCCACCAGCAAGCTCGCGGGCGGCCGGTCGCGGCGCGACCTCTGCGAGCTCCTGGCCGAGGGCGGCCCGCTGTGGCGGGAGACCGCGGAGCGCCTCGCCGAGGACCCTGCGGCTCCCGCCCCGGACACGCTGGCCGCCGTCGAGACGCCGCCGGGGACGCGGGGTCCTCGTTCC
>JBOHEE010000091.1:0-3311 GCA_050700895.1 Nitriliruptorales bacterium
GTGCCGGGGAGCGCCTGCTCGGTCGCTGCGCCGGCACCCGGCTGCTGCTCCTGGCCGGGACCCGCGAGGACGTTGCCCCCCGAGACGTGCACGCCCGGCTTCTGCCCGCATGCGACCAGCAGGAAGAGGAGGCTCGTGGACGCGGCGATGAACCGGGTCAGATTGCGCATGGGCTCCTCACGCTCCGTTCCTGTCGGCGGATCCGCGGCACGGACCTCTCGACGCTCTCTTGTTCGCGGTTGGCACCACGATCTCCTGCTCCGCCTACCCGGACGGGATGAGGTGTCCCCGTACCCTCCGGTGGATGTGGCTGCGTCCCCGGATGTCGGCCGTCGCGCTGCTCGCGCTCGTCGCGACCGCATGCGGACCGGTCGTCACGCTCGAGAGCACCGACCCGGTCGGGTCGGTGCGGCAGCCGCAGACCTCCCAGGTCCTCGCCGCGGACGGCAGCCTCCTCGCCGCCCTCCACGCGGAGGAGAACCGTCGCGACGTCGCGCTCGCGGAGGTCCCCGCGGATCTCGTCGCCGCGGTCGTCGCGATCGAGGATCGCCGCTTCTTCCTCCATCGTGGGGTCGACGTCCCCGCCATCGCCCGGGCGGCCGTGCGCAACGTCGAGGCGGGCGAGATCACCGAGGGCGGCTCGACGATCACCCAGCAGTACGTGAAGAACACGATCCTGGGCCCGGTGAGGACGTTCGACCGCAAGGTCAAGGAGGCCGTCCTCGCCTACCAGCTCGAGCAGCGCTACACCAAGACCGAGATCCTGGAGCGCTACCTCAACACGATCTACTTCGGGCATGGGGCGTATGGGGTCGCGGCAGCGGCGGAGCGGTTCTTCGACCGTAACGTGTCCCGGCTGGAGCTGCCACAGAGCGCCCTCCTCGCCGGGCTCATCGCGTCGCCGTCGACCTTCGACCCCTTCCGCGACCCGGATGCGGCCCTGCGGCGGCGCGACACGGTCCTCTCCGCGATGGCCGCCGCGACGGGCGAGATCACCGCCGCCGAGGCGGACGAGGCGTCCCGCGCACCGCTCGGACTCGGCCCGCCTCCGGCGCCCGCCCGCTTCGTCGCGCCCTACGCCGTGGAGCAGGTCCGGCGTCAGATCGCCGACGATCCGGAGGGCCGCTTCGAGGTGCTCGGGGCGACCCGCGACGAGCGCCTCGCGAGCCTCTTCACCGGCGGCCTGCGCATCGCCACGACGATCGACCTCGTCGACCAGTCCCACGCGGAGGAGGCGATCCCGGCGATCCTCACCGAGGAGGGCGACCCCGCAGCCGCGCTCGTCGCCCTCGAGCCCGACACCGGTGCGATCCGCGCGCTCGTCGGCGGCCGCGACTTCTACGACGAGTCGGACCCGACCGCCCGGTTCGACCTCGCCGTCCAGGGACGCCGCCAGCCGGGGTCCGCCTTCAAGCCGATCGTCCTTGCGACCGCGCTCTCCCGCGGGGTGTCGCTCGACGAGGTCTTCCCCGGTGGGGTGACGGCCGAGATCGACGATCCGCGCTGCCGGGGTCCGGAGGGCCCCTGGCGGCCCTCGAACTACGGACGCGCGTCCTACGGACCGCTGACGCTGCGGGAAGCCACGGTTCGCAGCGTCAACACGGTGTACGCGCGGCTCGTCTCGGAGGTCGGCCCGACCGCGGTCGTCGCGACCGCCCACAGCCTCGGCATCGGCGGGGAGCTCGACCCGCTGTGCGCCGTCGGGCTGGGCGCGGAGGAGGTCAGTCCGCTCGATCTCGCCTCCGCGTACGCGAGCTTCGCCACCCTCGGCCGGCGGCATCCTCCGTACCTGGTCGAGCGCATCACGACCGCCGACGGCGAGGTCCTCTACGAGCACGGCGACGAGTCCCACCGGGTGCTCGACGAGTCGGTGGCGTACCTCGTCACCCAGACCCTCGGCGAGGTGGTCCGACGAGGGACCGGCGTCCGCGCGTCCATCGGTCGCCCTCAGGCCGGCAAGACCGGAACCACCGATGACCACAGCGACGCGTGGTACGTCGGCTACACGCCGGATCTCGTGGCGGCCGTCTGGGTCGGCTATCCCGAGGGCCGCATCCCGATGGTTCCGCCGACGACGCGGATCACCGTCGAGGGGGGCCGCTGGCCCGCGGAGGTCTGGGCCACGTTCGCATCGGCGGCTCTCGCCGACACCCCGGCCCGAGACTTCGCCGTGCCGGAGATCGAGCTGGTTCGTGTGGAGGTCGACGTCAGCCGCAACTGTCTGCCGACTCCCTACACGCCCGGCGAGCTCGTCCAGGTCCGCGAGTACCTGCGTGGCACGGAGCCGACGGAGCGCTGCACCGAGCCGACCGGGCCCACCGTCGACGAGCCGGTCCCCCAGCTCGTCGGCTATACCCGTGAGATCGCGGTGCGGCTGCTGTCGGAGAAGGGGTTCGTGCTCGACGAGCGACCGTTCGCGTCACCCCTCTACCCGCCGGGCTACGTGGCCGGGCAGCGACCCGCCGCCGGCGGTGTCCCCGAGGACGGCACGGTCGTGCTCTGGGTCTCGGTGAACTCGCGCGAACGCGCGGCCGTCCCCGACGTCGTCGGCCTCGACGTCGACACCGCGACCGAGACCCTCGAGGCCGCCGGCTGGGTCGTCGTCGTCGACCGCCGCTGCCCCGAGGAG
Organism: Nitriliruptorales bacterium; assembly: GCA_050700895.1. GTDB lineage: Bacteria > Actinomycetota > Nitriliruptoria > Nitriliruptorales > JAHWKO01 > JBOHEE01. The sequence goes on from JBOHEE010000091.1 coordinate 2,630, forward strand.
AGCCGGGAGACCCAGGAAGGCCAGCAAGGCCAGCAAGGCCAGGAAGGCCAGCAGGGCCAGCAAGGCGACGGCTGCCCGGGGCTCCGGTCCAGCGAGGTGTGGGACCAGACCCCGGCGCCCGACGAACGCGTGAAGCTCCATTCGCTTGTCACGCTGCGGGTCGCCCCGTAGAGCCCATCACCGCCGCCGTCGAGGTCGCGCCACAGGCCGGGAACCCGGCCTCCCGACCGACATCGACCCCGGGTGGCACCCCCGATGGGTCGGATGGACGGCGGCCCGACGGACGTCGCCTACTCCGCGCGGGGATGGCGGGTGTAGCGGCTGACCTCGGGGAGGCCTTCGATCCAGAAGCGCCAGGGCTCCTCGGCGGCGGCCCGGATGCCGACCCGCGGGCCCTCACGGAGGGCCTCCGGCGGCGGTGACCACCCGTCGGCGGCGAGCCGGAGCGGGGCGGCGGGATCGAGGAGGTCGACCCCGTTCCAGTCGCGGTCGACCCCGAGGCCCTGCGCGAGGCGTCCCGGGCCCCGCACGAGATCGCGCTCTCGGTGCTTCTGCCCGCGACGGTGGCGGACGTGGTCCTCCCCCACCACGACCGCCGCCGCCCGCAGGAGGACGGCCGACCCGGTCCCCTCCGGTTCGGTGGAGACGTTCATGCAGAAGTGCATGCCGTAGGTGAAGTACA
>JBOHEE010000092.1:0-2811 GCA_050700895.1 Nitriliruptorales bacterium
ACCGGGACGTGGAGCACGAACGCGGGCCGGGCGGGACGGCCTGAGCTGCCGCCCATCCATTCGCCCAGGATGGTCATCAGCCCCTGGTGGTTGGCCCGGCGGCGGTAGGTCCGCTCCCACGAGTCCCCGTCCGCGTCCCCGTCGTCGCCGCCGCCGTCGTCCCCGCCGTCCCCGCCGCCGCCGCCGTCGGTGTGGTCGTTGGTGGTGGTCTCGTCGGTCGGGTCGGGGTGGGCGCAGGCCCGGTCGAGCGCGTTGGACAGCAGCGCGAAGCCGGGCGCGTCGGCGTGGCCGAAGAAGTCGCCGCCGTCGCCGAACAGGTCCGGCTGCAGGGCGAGGAAGCTGCGCTTGGCCCCGTCGCGTTCCTTGCGGCGCACGTCGGGGTCGGTCATCTCGGCGATGGCGTCGTCGGCCGCCCACAGCAGCTCGTCGGGGTCGAACACGTCCAGCCCCCGCCACCGCGCCATCGTCGCCTCCAGCCGGGCGTCGAGGGTGGCCTGCTGGTGACGGTCGAGGCGGGCGGCCTTGCGGCAGATGTTGCGCACCTGCCCCCAGGACAGCTGCCCGTCCGCGAACAGCCCTGCCACCACCGGCATCGCCTGCAGCACCTCCGAGGCGGTGAGCAGGGTGTGGCGGTCGGACTTGATCAGCCGGCAGGTGTCGGCCAGCCACAGCTCCAAGGTCATGCCCTCGACCTTCTCGCACACCCCGCAGCGCAGCAGCGGCGCCGCCATCAGCACCGCACGGGCGATCCCGCGCTCGACGTCCTGGATCTCGCGGGTGAAGCGGGCCAGGGCGTCCGCGGCCTCGTCCAGACCCATCGTGCCCTCAGCCGCCGCCGCCGCCGGCGCCTCCTCGTTGACGGCGTCTTTCCGCGGCCGGTCCTCGCGAGGCTGGTCCTGGCGGGTCACGGTCTGTGTCTCGACCGTCGTCTCGGCCATCTTTTTTCCGAACGTCTGTTCGACCAATCGGATCATGCCATGCCCCTGTGACATGTCAACCTCGGATCGGACCAGGCTGTGGAAACCCGATTGACGAGCCCGGGACGGCCTCAGATGGGGCACTCCGCGCATGGCTCCGGACGACGCTCCCTCCTACCGCTCCGACCTTGCGTGGGTCCACCACCGTGGCTTCGGCTTTCACGCCGACGGCTGTGCGCCCGCGATGCTCGAGCCCCTCGAGCCAGTTCGTGAGGGCGACGGGACCGTGCTCGAGCTCGGCTGCGGCAGCGGCGCGCTGACGCGGCACCTCGTCGAGGCGGGGCACCGCGCGATCGCGACCGACGCGTCCCCGGCGATGCTCGAGCTCGCCCAGCAGGAGGTGCCGGGCGTGGAGGAGTTCCGACGGCTCGCACTCCCCGACGATCCGCTAGCGCCAGCCGACGCGATTGTCTCCGTGGGGCACGCCCTGAACCACCTCCCGGACGAGGCGTCGATCGAACGCGCACTCGTGGCCATCGCGGAGGCGCTCCGCGCAGGTGGTGTCGTCGCCATCGACCTCTGCGATCTGCGATGGGCGGAGGTGCGTCAGGGGCAGCCGCAGTTCGCAAGGGTCGCGGACGACTGGGCGATCATCACGGAGTTCTCCGTGCCGTCGCCCGCTACGTGCGCGAGATGACGACCTCCGTCCGCAACCCGGACGGATCGTGGCGTCGTGACGACGAGCGCCACGACAACGTGCTCATCGACACGTCACGCGTCCCGGGTCTCCTCGCCGAGCACGGCATCGACGCCGAGATCCGCACCAAGCTCGGCAGCTTCGAGCTCCCCGACGGCCTCATCGCCGTGGTCGGGACCAAAGCAGCTGGCTGACGCGGCAGATCCGGCCCGACCTCACGGGCGGGACGTGGTCAACGCTCGGCGCTGTCGGTGACCTCGCCGTCGGCGGCGTCGCGGAGAGCGTGGGGGTCGACCGGGAACGTGGTGTCCGGCGTCCCGGCGGCGGCCCAGACGACCTCGTAGGCGAGGAGGTCGCGGTCCACGAGCACCGGAAGGGGTGCGGGGTATCCCAGCGGCGGCGTGCCGCCGATCGCGAAGCCGGTCGCGGCCCGCGCCTCCTCGGCGTCGGCTTTCCGCACCTCTGCGGCCCCGAGGTGCGCGGCCACCTTCCCGGTGTCGACGCGGTTCGAGCCGGAGGTGAGGACGACCACGGCCCGGCCGTCGGCGACGAACACGAGCGACTTCACGATCTGGCCCACCTCGCAGCCGACGGCCGCGGCGGCGTCGCGGGCGGTCCGCGTCCCCGCGGGCCAGTGGTGTACGTCCGGATCGAGGCCGCGAGCCTTCGCGGCGGCCAGGAACCGGTCGACGGCGTCGGACACCATGCGGACGGACCTCCCTCGGTAGGGCCGGACATGCTAGAGAAGCCTTCTGCGCGTCCACGGAGTGGAGGAGGGGCGATGCGGAGTGTCGCGTTCCCGGTGATCGTCAGCGTCGTCGTCGCACTCGGGTCGCCCCCGCAGCGCATGGCGGGCGCCGCCGAGGCCGACGTCGCGCGGGTGTTCGGGTCGGGGCGGGTCCAGACGGCCGTCGAGCTCTCGAAGGCGACGCTGCCGTCCGCTCCGGCGGTCGTGATCGTGTTCGGCAACGCGTTCCCCGACGCGATCGCCGCCGCGCCTCTGGCGGCCGCCGCCGGCGGGCCGATCCTCCTCAACTCCCGCGACGACCTGCACGACGACGTCCGGACAGAGATCGAGCGCCTCGGGGCGGGCCGCGCCTACGTCGTGGGCGGCGAGGCCGTTCAGGGCCCGGCCGTGGTGGCGGCACTCGAAGCGATGGGGCTCGAAGTCACCCGCGTGGCCGACGAGACCGACAC
>JBOHEE010000093.1:0-1698 GCA_050700895.1 Nitriliruptorales bacterium
CGTCCCCGCCGTGCCGCGACGGGCCAGGGAAAGGCGTCGGCGACGGCCCCCGCGGCGACGTTCAGCCCTCGGGCAGGTGACCGTCGGAATCGCGCTGCTCGCCGTCGGCGCGCTCGCGCTGCTCGACGCCTGGACGATCTTCAACCCGACCGCCGACCAGTACCTCGCGGCCGTCGTGATCGTTCTCGGCGTCGGCCTCCTCGTCGGCACCTGGTGGGGGCGGGCGCGATGGCTGCTCGTGCTCGGCATCATCCTCCTGCCCCTCCTCGCCTTCTTCTCCGCCTTCGACATGAACGTGCGCGGACCGATGGGCGACCTCCGCTACCGCCCGGCGTCGCTCGCCGAGGTGCGGGACTCCTACGACGTCGCGGCAGGCACGCTCCTCCTCGACCTGCGCAACGTCGACTTCGGCGGGGAGACGGTCGAGATCGACCTGAACGTCGGGGCCGGCGAGATCGTGGTCCTCGTGCCGGAGGACGTGGACCTGGACGTGGAGGCGAGCATCGGGGCGGGGGAGCTCGACGTCGAGAACCGCAACTGGGAAGCCTTCGGGCTCAGGGAATCGGTGTCCTTCGACGGGTCCTCATCGACCGCATCCACGGTCTCGAGGGGCAGGGTCGTCCTCGACCTCGACGTCGGCTTCGGAACCATCGACGTCCGCCGCTTCCCTCGCAGCTGACCATTGAGAGGAACCACCATGGAACGCCACTCGCTCGACCCCCTGTCCCTCGTCGGCGGACTCGTCCTGGTCGGCGCCGGACTCCTCGGCCTCTTCGGGAGCATCGACATCGGCCTCGACGCCTGGCAGTACCTCGGCCCGCTCGTGCTCATCGCGATCGGCGCGGTGCTCGTGCTCGCGGCCCCCTGGTCCCGCGGGGATCGGCAAGACGCGGCGACCAGAAACGACGCGAGCCCTGAGGACGCCGCGCCTGTCGCCGAACCCGCGGGCGAGACCGCAGAGACGACCGACATCGCGGACACAGCCGAGGACACGGACCCCACGGCCGAGCTGCCGCGGGGCGCCGACGAGGAGGCGTAGACGAGGGCTGGTTCTCGTGATCACGGCTCAAGGAAGGGCTTGCCGCGACTCAGCGGCTTGGCGATCCGTCCGACTTATCAGCCAGCTCTCGCAGGAAGGAGGGCAGGCGGCCGGCCCCGAAATCGTAGAACTTCGCCCAAGTCGGCACGATCGAGATCCGTACCATCCGTTCGTACATCGCCCGAGCTTGGTCCTCAAACAAGGGAACCTGGTCAGCTGGCAATGTCTTCGCCGCTCCCACGATGTACTCCTCGGGAACCCCGTCGACCGTCTCGAGTTCCGCGGTGCCACGTGTCAGAAGAGATCTCGCGTCCGCAGGCGTCTGACCGACGTCAATGGTCGCGGCGACCTCTGGCCGAGCGGAAAGCGCCCGAACCTTGGGTGAGGTGATCGCGGTACAGATGACGACCCGGCCACGCATCCACATGTCGTCGGCCACGCTGATGGGACCAGGCGGTTGCCACGAGCTAGGGACCACCTCGGGGCGCGGGCCGGCCGTGCGAGGAGCATCATCAGCGCGATGATGGTTGTCAACGTTGTCCCTCCTTCGTGGTGGCGAGGGTGCACTTCTGGCGGCGCCGGTAGGACTCGCCTTCGATGACGAGTTCCCAGACGCAAACCAGGACAGTGGCGGAACTTGGGGTTATGCCGAGTTGCTG
>JBOHEE010000094.1:0-4518 GCA_050700895.1 Nitriliruptorales bacterium
GCCGCGCCCTGCCCCGGCCGGAGGAGCCTCCGTTCGAGGACGTGCTCACGAACGCCCACCGCGCCGAGATAGAGGGCCTCGCCACGGCCGGGATCGCGAGTGGCCGCGGCGACCGCCGCTACGACCCCGAGGCCCCGGTCACGAGGGCCGAGCTCGCCGCGTTCCTCGTCCGCACCTACGAGCACGTCACGGGCTCGCAGGTCGAGGCCGAGCAGGACGCCTTCCGCGACGACGACGGTCACGTCCTCGAACCCGAGATCGACGCGGCCGCCTCGCTCGGTCTCGCCACGGGCAAGACCGCCGACACCTTCGCCCCCGGCCAGCGCACCCGCCGCGAGGAGGCCGCGACCTTCGTCGCGCGCCTGATCGGGCGCCTCACCGCCGACGAGGTGATGAGTCCCCGGCCCGTGGGCTACGAGGCGCGGGTGGGCGAGCTGCCGGGCTCGCTCCGCACCGCCATGAACGGCGTCTCCTGGCGTGACGGCTGCCCGGTGGCGCTCGACTCGTTACGGCTCGTCGAGCTCGTCCACCGCGACGGGGACGGCGGTCGGGCGTGGGGGCTGCTCGTCGTCCACCGCGACGTCGCCGACGACGTGGCGGACGTCTTCGAGGAGCTCCATGCGGCGGACTTCCCGGTCGCGCGCATGCGGCTCATCGACCGGTACGGCGGCGACGACGACCGGTCGATGGCGGCGAACAACACCTCCGCCTTCAACTGCCGGACGGTCAGCGGCACCGCGCGCTGGTCCGAGCACGCCTACGGGAGGGCGATCGACGTCAACCCCGTCCAGAACCCCTACGTCGACGGGGACCGGGTCGAGCCCGAGGCCGGGCGGGCCCATCTGGACCGGAGCGACGTCCGGCCCGGGATGGTCGTGCGTCCGGGGCCGGTCGTCGAGGCCTTCGCCGCCATCGGCTGGGGCTGGGGCGGCGACTGGTCGAGCGCGAAGGACTACCAGCACGTCTCGCAGAGCGGGAGGTGAGACAGGCCCTGCTCAGGGGATGGCGGGCTCGGCGAGCGGCAGGGTCAGGCGGAAGCGGGTCGGGGCTCCGGGCACGGCGACGAGATCTCCGCCGTGGAGGCGCGCCGTCGTCCGCGCGAGCGAGAGGCCGATGCCGAGCCCGCCCCGCGGCCGTGTCCTCGTCGCGTCGGCCTGGTGGAACCCGGCGAAGACCTCCTCGATGGCGTCGACCGCGATCCCGGGCCCCTCGTCGACGACGTCGAGCCGGGCCATGAGCCCGCTCTTGTCGCCATCGAGCCGGATGACGCCGCCCTCGGGGCCGTGCTTCGACGCGTTCGTGAGGAGCTCCGCGACCGTTCGGGTGACGCGGGGGCCGTCGACGGCCACGACGAGCGCGTCGAGACCGGACGACCGGAGCCGCGACGACCCGAGCCCGGCCTCCTCGGCGGCGGCGGCCGCGATCGCCGAGAGCGGCTCGGCGGCGATCGCGAGCGTCCCTCGCTCCGTCGACCGCGCGAGGCCGATGAGGTCGTCGATCAGACCGCGAAGACGCTGGAGCGCGCCCTCGGAGGACGCGAGCGCGGTCGCCTGTCGTTCCTCGTCCAACTCGCCGGTCCGCGCCAACTGGACGAAGCCGAGCGCGGTCGCGAGCGGGGTCCGCAGCTCATGGCTGACGTTCGCGAGGAATGCCGCCTGGAGCTCCCGGAGGCGGCGTTCCTCGGCCTGCGCCCAGCGGTCGTCCTCGAGCTGGCGCAGGCGGCGGCAGACGCCGACCAGCAGGGCATGCCTGGCACCGGGCATCTGGTCCACGAAGTCGTCGAACACCTCTCGCGCGAGCATGAGCGCTCGCACCGCCGTGACGGCGTACACCGATGCCGACCGGGGCTGACCGTCGAGGAGGGCGATCTCGCCGAACGTGTCGCCGGCGCCCATGTCGCGGCGCGGACGCCCGTGGACGAGGACCGACGCGACCCCGTCGAGGATGATGTAGAGCGCGTCACCCGCGTCGTCCTCACGGACGATCGCCTGCCCGGCGGGGATGACCACCTCCCGCGTCGCCGCGAGCAGTCCGGTGACCGCGTCGTCCGGCAGGTCGCGGAACAGGTCGACGCCGCGCAGGATGCGCTCGAGCGTCGGGGGTGCGGCGGGATCGTCCACGAGGACGGAGCGTAGGACCGTCCTCTCCGGGCGGGCGCCAGCATCCCCAAACCGGAGGCATAGCCGTCCCGCACCTGCTTCCCTTCGCAGCGCGCAGGAGGGAGCGTGAGCGCTACAGCCACCGACGGTGCGCGGCGGCCACGGCACCGGCGATGGTGGTTCCGGCCAGCGGCGGCCGCGGTCGTCGCGGTCCTCGTCGCGCTCATCGCGGTGGTCGGGCTCCAGACGCGCCAGCTGTTCCAGTACCGCGAGCTGACCCGTGACTTCCTGTTCCCCACCGGGACCGCCGACGAGCGGGTCGTGGTCGTCGGCCTGGACGCGCGGTCGCTGCGCGAGCTCGGGATCGCGTGGCCGTGGCCGCGCGACGTGCACGCCCGGCTGATCGACGAGCTCACGGCCCGCGGCGCCGCCGCCATCGGCTACGACGTCGTCTTCGACCTCCCCGGCACTGGCGACGACGATCTCGCGTCCGCTCTCGCGTCCTCCGGCAACGTGGTCCTCGGCGTCGCGCCCGACACCGTGGTGCCGGTTTCGGGCGACCTGCTCGGCGCCGCTGCACTCAGCGAGCCGATGGAGGAGTTCGCCGCGGGCGCCGCCGCCCTCGGGCACGTGAACGTGCACCCGGACCCGAGCGACGGCGTGGTGCGCTGGGTGCCCCTCGTCATCGAGGCGCCCGATCGGAGCCTTCTCCCCGCGCTCTCCCTCGCGACGGTCGCGGTGGCGACCGGCGAGAATCCCGACGTCGTCACCCTCCGCCCCGACGGCGTGCAGGTCGGCGACCGGCTCCACCCCACCGAGGAGCTCCGCAACCTGCGCGTGAACTTCTCGGAGGGGCTCGAGCGCCCGAGGGCGGCGGGCGACGCGTTCCTCTCCGCGATCGACGTCCTCCGCGGCGACGTCGACCGGGACCTCGAGGGGGCGATCGTCTTCGTCGGGACGACCGACCCGCTGCTCGGCGACAACAAGCCGATCCCGGTGGCCAAGGCTGGGGCGGGCGGACCCGGCGTCTTCGTCCACGCGAACGCGGCGAGCACGATCCTCACGTCCCGGTATCTCATGCCGGTGTCGGATGCGACGACTGTCGTCGCGATCCTCGTGCTCGCGTTCCTCGTCGCGCTCGTCGTGCTCTCCACCCCGATCTGGGCCGCGCCGCTCGTGGCGCTCGCCGGGGGTGTGGGGTTCCTCTTCTACGCGGCCGCCCGGTTCGACGCCGGGCATGCCTGGGACCTCCTCTATCCCTTGGTCGGGATCGTGATCGCGGCGACCGGCGCGGTGGCGGTCCGCTACGTCACCGAGACGCGCGAGCGACGGCTCGTTGCCGGGCTCTTCTCGCAGTACGTCCCCGACGTCATCGCCCAGCAGCTCGTCGACGAGGGCAGGGTGAGGTCGGCGGCCGAGGGGGAGCGGGTCGAGGTCACGGTGTTCTTCTGCGACCTGCGCGGGTTCACCGCGATGGCCGCGGTGCGGTCGCCGGCCGAGGTCCGCGACATGCTCAGCATCTACTACGAGTACGGGACCCGCACCGTCCTCGAGCACGGCGGCACGCTCATGCAGTACGTCGGCGACGAGATCTTCGCCGTGTTCGGCGCGCCGGTGCGCCAGCCGGACCACGCCGACCGCGCGCTCGCCTGCGCGATCGCCTTCCAGCGTGCGGCCGCCGACATCGAGGCCGACCTCGCGGCGGCCGGACTCCCGCCCCTCCGCTACGGCATCGGGCTCAACTCCGGGGAGGTCGTCGCCGCGCACATGGGCGGGGCGCTGCGACGCCAGTACGGGGTGATCGGGGACACGGTGAACGTCGGCGCCCGTCTCTGCTCGCTCGCCGCCCCGGGGGAGATCACCACCTCGAAGGGGATGCGGTCCCGGCTGAGCTGGACGCCCGAGATCGACCCGCTCGGCCCGGTCGAACTGAAGGGCGTGAGCGAGGATCCGGAGGTCGCCCGGGTCGTCCTCGACGCGGCAGCGGCGGACGCACCCCGGATCGTGACTAGTCACGACGGGCCGTCGGAGTAGTAGCAACGGAGGATGTACGTTCGGCGGGATGTCCCGTAACGTTGCGTGCCTGAAAGACCACGTGTAGTGACACCAGAAGGGGGTGCCGTGCCGCGGCAGCTGGGCGGGCTGCTCGCCTGGCTCGACGCGCTCGACGACCGCCTCTTCGCCCGGTTCCCGGCGCTGCTGACGGCACTGCTCGCCGGCGCCGACCGTATCGAGCGACTCCTGCGGGCGGGAGCGGCCCGGTACCGCGCGCTCGACGATCTCGCCTACGACCGGGTCGTGCGTGCCGGCGTCGCTGCGCTGGCGCCGCGCCTGGCCCGCCTGGCGGGCCGCTACCGGGCCCTCGACGATCTCGCCTACGACCGGATCGTGCGTCCCGCCGTCGATGCGCTGGCGCCGC
>JBOHEE010000095.1:0-17357 GCA_050700895.1 Nitriliruptorales bacterium
GCACACGAGCGGGCAGGGTCCGAGGAGCGGCGACTGCGTCGCCAGGTCGCCGACTCACGTCGCAAGCGAGCCGGCGCCGAGACATCGGCGGCAGCCGAACGACGACACGCGGGGCACGCCCGCCCCGACTCGCGGGACGCGGCACGCAAGTTCCGGACCGCGAGGGCGGAGCAGTCGTTCGCGCGGGAGGTGAACGCCCGACATCGGGCGGCTCCTGACGGAAACCAGACGCCTCGACCCGGCGGTGAAGGGGCATGTGCTCGGCACGCTCGCGAACCTCGGCGTCGACCCGGACAGGGTGCTCGCCTCCGACGACCCCTCACCGGGCGAGGCGCGGAAGCTCGCGCTCGCGTACGCGCTGGGGCGTGCTGTCGCCCTCGTCGTCCTCGACGAGTCGACGAACCACCTCGACCTCCCCTCGATCGAGCGGCTCGAGGACGCGCTCGTCGCCTACGAGGGCACGCTGCTGCTCGTGACGCACGACGAGCGGCTCGCGATGCGGACGACCGATGTCGTGTGGGAGCTGACCGGGGATCGCGTGGTCGTCAGCCACCGAGACGGGTGAGGACGACGATCCCGATCACGATCGCGTAGATCGGGACGATCGGAGCGAACCACCGGTTCGGCACGACCCGGACGAGATAGGGGGCGGCGACGGCGCCGAGCAGTCCCCCGGCGAGGACCGAGGGCAGCAGCACGAGGTCCAGGCCGACCCCGGCCGCGGTGAGCGCGACGTAGGTGAGGGCGCCCACGGCCGACACGAGCCCTTCGGCGAGGACGACGATGGCAACGGCGCTCTTCGAGTAGATGCCGGAGATCATCTGGCCGAGCGCGACGACCGGGCCGTATCCGCCACCGCCGATGCCCTTGTTCACGCCGGCAATCGCCGCGAAGACCACGAGGAGCCGCGGGCGCGGGTAGCGGGTGACCGTCCTCCGTCGGCGGGCCACCCAGAGCTGGAGCAGGTAGACGGCGGCCATCCCGAAGATGAGGATCGCGACGTAGGTCGTGATGAACGCCGCCGACATCTCGATGGCGAGGTAGACGACGAGGACGGCCACGACGGAACTGACGATCCCCACGCCCGCGAGCAGGGCGGCGACGCGGGTCGCGGCGCTCGCCGGCCGGAACGAGAAGTTGACGTTGCGGAGCTCGTGGTGCACGGCGCCGGAGATGAGGCCGGCCAGGGATTGGGCGATGAGGAGCACCGGCACCACCTGGAGCGGCTCGTAGCCGAGCGCGATCAGGAGCGGCGCGAGGGCGGTCCCGAAGCCCATCCCGGCGGACGCATCCATGAGCTGCAGCGTGAAGGCGGCCACGACCACCGCGGGGAGGACGAGCTCCGTGAGCCCGGTTCGTGGGAGCGTCAGGGCCGTCGAGGCCGCGACGGCTGCCAGGCAGACCATGGCGACGACGACGAGCCGGCGTGCGGTGCCGCTCGGGAGGGCGAGGCGTGCGGTGACGGGCCCGGCGTCGAGGACGCGGGCCACCGCGCCGATCTCGTCCAGCCGCGATGGACGTCGTTGTACGGACACACCCGCCTCCCCGACCCGCGGCGGCGACCGCGGGCCATGATCATGAAGTGGGGCGACGGCGACCGCCACGACAGAAGGGGCAATGGTCCGAATACCATCGGCCGACCCGGGCCGGAGCGGAGGCGGAATCGTGCGGCGTGTGGCCACTCTCGCCCTGTTCGGGCTCGGGCTGATCGTCGCCCACAACAGCCTCGCGGTGCGCCGCATCCGTCGCGTTGCGGATGTCCACGACCACTCTCTGTCGCTGAATGCCATCGTCGGGAACGGGCTCGACACGCCGCTCCGACTCGTCGTGCTCGGGGACTCCTACCCGGCGGGGTTCGGGCTCACCGATCCGGCGGAGACGTACCCGCATCAGCTCGCGCGACGCATCTCCGAGCGCACCGGCCGTCCGGTCCGGGTCGTGTCGAAAGCGGTCCGCGGCGCACGAACCGACGACGTGACCCGCACGCAGGTCCCCGGGCTCGACAACCTCCGGCCGGACGTCGTCGCGGTGCTCGTCGGCGCGAACGACGCGCTCGCACGCCGCACCCCCACCCGCGTCCGGCGGGACACGACCGCGATGCTCGAAGCCATCCGGGCCGCCGCACCGGGGGCGCAGCTCGTGATCGGCCGTGCCGCCGACCTCGGCGACTCACCGGTGCTGCCGTGGCCCCTCTCGCGCCTCGTGAGCCTCGCCAGCAACTGGACGGCCCGTGTCCAGGCGGAGGTCGCCGACGAAGTCGGGGTGCCGCACGATCGCGCCCCGCGTCAGGGCCCGGAGATGTTCGGCCCCGACGGGTTCCACGGCAGCGCGATCAGCCACGCTCTCGCCGCCGACATGACGGTGGCCGCCCTCACCCTCCGGCAAGGTCTCAGCGGTTGAGGGTCGTCCTGCGGGAGTGCCACTTCCCCTTGAGGTAGTCGCGGTTCATCATCGCGATGAAGTCGATCGAGATGGACTTCGGACAGGCAGCCTCGCACTCGGCGTAGTTCGTGCACGAGCCGAAGTACTGCTCCATCACCTCGACCATGTCCTCGGTGCGCGAGTACCGCTCGGCCTGGCCCTGCGGAAGCATGTTCAGGTGCGCGACCTTCGCCGAGGTGAAGAGTTGCGCGGCGCCGTTCGGGCAGGCGGCGACGCAGGCGCCGCAGCCGATGCACGCGGCGGCGTCGAAGGCGAGGTCGGCGACGTCCTTCGCGACCGGCGTGAGGTTCGCGTCCGGCGCCGAGCCGGTGTTCACCGAGATGTAGCCGCCCGCCTCGATGATGCGGTCGAACGCCGACCGGTTGACGACGAGGTCCTTGATGATCGGGAAACCGGCCGCGCGGAACGGCTCGAGGGTGATCTCGTCGCCGTCCTGGAAGGTGCGCATGTGGAGCTGGCAGGTGGCGGTCGCCTTGAGCGGCCCGTGCGCGCGGCCGTTGATCATGAACCCGCAGGTCCCGCAGATCCCCTCGCGACAGTCGGACTCGAACGCGATCGGCTCCCTTCCCTGGGCGATGAGCCCCTCGTTCACGACGTCGAGCATCTCGAGGAAGCTCATGACCGGCGAGACGTCCTCGGCGACGTAGGTCTCGAAGTCGCCGCGGGCGTCGGGGCCGGCCTGGCGCCAGACGTGGAGGGTGACCCGCATGGGGCGGGTCTCCTCGCCGGCGCCGACCGGGCTGCGGCCGCCAGCGTGCTCGACGCTCGTCGCCACGGTGACTCCTCGCTACTCGTAGGTCCGGGTCTTCACCTCGGCGAACTCGAAGGTGAGGTCCTCCTTGTGGAGCGTCGGCTCCTCGCCGACACCGTTGGACTCCCACGCCGCGACGTAGGCGAAGTCCTCGTCGTTGCGCCTCGCCTCGCCCTTCTCGGTCTGGTGCTCCTCGCGGAAGTGGCCGCCGGCCGACTCCTCGCGGTGGAGGGCGTCGCGGCACATGAGCTCGGCGAGCCCGAAGAAGTCCGCGACCCGGCCGGCCCTCTCGAGCGACTGGTTCAAGGTCTCGTTCGCGCCGAGGACGCGGACGTCGCTCCCGAACTCCCGCCGCAGCGCCGCGATCTCCCCGATCGCCTTCTCGAGTCCGGCCTCGTCGCGCGACATGCCGCAGTGGTCCCAGACGATCCGGCCGAGCTCGCGGTGGAACCAGGCCACCGACCGGCTGCCGTTCACGCCCAGGAAGCGGTCGATCTGGTCGCGGATGCCCTGCTCCGCCGCGGCGAACGCCGGGGCGTCGGTCGGGACGAGATCCTCGCCGAGGTGACCGGAGAGGTAGTCGCCGATCGTCACCGGCAGGATGAAGTAGCCGTCCGCGAGACCCTGCATCAGCGCGCTCGCTCCGAGCCGGTTCGCGCCGTGGTCGGAGAAGTTCGCCTCGCCGATCGCGTAGAGGCCCGGGATCGTCGTCATGAGGTTGTAGTCGACCCACAGCCCGCCCATCGTGTAGTGGGGGGCGGGGTAGATGCGCATCGGGACCTCGTAGGGATCCTCGTCGGTGATGCGCTCGTACATCTCGAAGAGGTTGCCGTAGCGGTCGGTGATGACGTCCCGACCCAACCGGTCGATGGCGTCCTTGAGGTCGAGGTAGACGCCGTTCTTCCGCGGTCCGACGCCCTTCTCGGCGTCGACCATCCGCTTCGCGGCACGCGACGCGATGTCGCGCGGCACGAGGTTGCCGTACGCCGGGTAGAGGCGCTCGAGGTAGTAGTCGCGCTCCTCCTCGGGGATCTCGGACGGAGGTCGGGAGTCCTCGGGGTCCTCCGGCACCCAGATGCGCCCGTCGTTGCGGAGCGACTCGCTCATCAGCGTGAGCTTGCTCTGGAACTCCTCGGACTGGGGAATGCAGGTGGGGTGGATCTGCGTGTAGCAGGGGTTGGCGAGGAGCGCCCCTTTGCGGTGGGCGCGCCAGATCGCGGTCGCGTTGCTGAGGACCGCGTTCGTCGACAGGTGGTGGACGTTGCTGTAGCCGCCGGTGGCGAGCACGACCGCGTGGGCGGCGTGGGAGGTGATCTCACCGGTGAGCAGGTCGCGGACGACGATGCCGACGGCGCGGCCGTCCTCGACCACGACGTCGAGCATCTCGGCGCGGGTGTGGAGCTCGACCGCTCCACGATCCACCTGGCGCATGAGCGCCTGGTAGCAGCCGAGCAGCAGTTGCTGGCCGGTCTGGCCGCGGGCGTAGAAGGTCCGGCTGACCTGGACCCCGCCGAACGAGCGGTTGTCGAGGAGCCCGCCGTACTCGCGCGCGAACGGCACGCCCTGGGCGACGGCCTGGTCGATGATCTCGTTGCTGACCTGGGCGAGGCGGTAGACGTTGCCCTCGCGCGAGCGGTAGTCGCCGCCCTTGATCGTGTCGTGGAACAGCCGCCAGATCGAGTCGCCCTCGTTGCGGTAGTCCTTCGCGGCGTTGATGCCGCCCTGCGCCGCGATCGAGTGCGCCCTGCGGGGCGAGTCGTGGTAGGTGAAGACGGTGACGTTGTAGCCCGCCTCCGCGAGGGTGGCCGCGGCGGCGCCGCCAGCGAGGCCGGTGCCGACCACGATCACGTGGAAGCGCCGCTTGTTCGCGGGGCTCACGAGCGGGATGTCCGCGCGATGCGAGTCCCACTTGTCGACGAGCGGGCCGGACGGGACGCGGGAGTCGAGCAACGGCGGGGCGGCCGTGTCCTGCGCCATCAGCTCACCACCCCGGCCCACACCGCCGCCGGCACGGAGATGAACCCGACCGCGATGAAGGCCGCGAAGGCGATCGCGAAGATCCGCCGCCAGTGGTTGAAGCGCGGCTTGTTGATCCCGAGGCTCTGGAAGAGGCTCCAGGCGCCGTGGTAGAGGTGGTAGGCGAGGGCGAGCGTGGCGAGGATGTAGAACAGCGCGACCGGCCAGCGCTGGAGGCTCGAGACGGTGTTGTTGTAGACCTCGCCGTGCTCGAAGGCCGGGTTCACGTAGCCCCAGGTCAGGTCGGCGAGGTGGAAGAGCACGTAGAGGCCGACGATGACCCCGGTCCAGCGCATCGTGCGGGCGGCGAAGTCCGCGGCGACGTAGTCGCGCTTGCTCTCGTAGGCGTCCGGCCGGGCGCGGCGGTTGATGACCGTGAGCGCGTAGGCGGCGTGGATGTGCAGCGCGAACGCGACGATGAGCAGGATGCGGATGATCCAGAGGGTGACCGTCTCCGGAAGGATCGGGACCCCGAGGCCGACGCGGAGCCACTCGCTGTAGTGGTCGAACGACTCCGCCGAGAGGAAGATCTTGAAGTTGCCGATCACGTGGCCGGTGATCCAGGCCATGAGGTAGATCCCGGTCACCGCCATCACGTACTTCTTGCCGAGGGCGGAGCGGTAGAGCTCGAGCAGCCAGGTCGCGCGCCGCAGGCGTTCGGGCGACTGCATCGGCATGCGCCTCGTCGCGTCGGTCCCCTCCGCCGCCGTGGGCGTCGGTGTGGCCATCTCCGCCTCCTCGGGGCTTCCTCGGCGCGCCGAGCGCATCCGACCCGCGCCACGAGCCGAGGCTAGCAGTGGGGAAAACGTCCCCCCGAACGCGACCTTCCCGTGCCAATATGACCGGCGCGACCGACCGGGAGGCACGCGGTGGAGCCACACGAGGCCATGACCCCGTTCGAGGCGGTGAACTTCTTCTTCGAGCGGGCAGCCGATCTTGTGGCGCTCCGCGAGGCCGCCCGTGAGACCCTTCGGGGCACCTACCGGGAGCTGCGCGTCCAGGTCCCGGTTCGGCGCGACGACGGGTCGCTCGACGTGTTCGTCGGCTACCGCGTCCAGCACAACGGGGCGCGCGGGCCGTACAAGGGCGGGCTGCGCTTCCACCCGACCGCGAACCTGGAGGAGGTCCGCGCGCTCGCCTCCCTCATGACCTGGAAGACCGCGCTCGTCGACATCCCCTTCGGCGGCGCCAAGGGCGGGATCCAGGTGGACCCGAGCGGGATGAGCCGGCGCGAGCAGGAGATCCTGGCGCGCCGCTACACCGACCAGATCGGCCACATCATCGGCGCGACCCGCGACATCCCCGCCCCGGACGTGAACACGAACGCGCAGACGATGGCGTGGATCATGGACCAGTACGGGCGCAAGATGGGCCACACGCCGCAGATCGTGACCGGCAAGCCGATCGCGCTCGGCGGCTCCTACGGCCGCGAGGCCGCCACCGGGCGCGGCGTCGTGATGGTGATGGACGAGGTCATGCGGGACGCCGGACGCTCGCCGGAGGACCTCCGGATCGCGATCCAGGGATTCGGCAACGTCGGCTCCTTCGCGGCCCGGATCGCGGCCGAGGAGGGCTACCGGGTCGTCGCGGTGTCCGACGCGAACGGCGGGATCGTGAAGGACGACGGCCTCAACGTCGACAGGCTCATGGCGCACTTCGCCGAGACCGGCTCCGTGGTCGAGTTCCCCGGTGCCGAGCCGACGGGCTCCGACGACGTCCTCTTCCTCGACGTCGACGTCGTGATCCCGGCCGCCCTCGGTGAGGTCATCACCAGCGAGAACGTCGAGGACGTGCGCGCCGACGTCGTGGTGGAGGCGGCGAACCACCCGGTGACCCCCACGGCGGACGCCGCGCTGGCCGAGCGCGGTGTGACGGTCGTCCCCGACATCCTCGCGAACGCGGGCGGCGTCATCGTGAGCTACTTCGAGTGGGTGCAGAACATCCAGGAGTTCCGCTGGACCGAGGAGGAGGTGAACGACCGCCTCCGCCAGCGCATCACCACCGCCTACCAGGTCACCCGCGACCGGGCGGAGGCGAGCGCGGTCACGCTGCGCGAGGCCGCCTTCGCGATCGCGGTCGAGCGCGTCACCGAGGCGGCCACGCTCCGCGGCTACATCTGAGAACTTCCTCCGTCATACGCGCCCACTGCGCCATACTCCACGCCCGGCGGCAGCGGGCGGAGCGATAGGTGGAGCGGGTCGGTGGGCGCGCCGTGGGCCTCGCCGTCGTCGCAGCCGCGGCGCTCCTCCTGAGCGCCCCGCTCGTCGTGCCCGACGTGGGCTGGGTCGCGTCGACGCCGACCGGCGAGCCGGGTGTGGCGGTGGCCGCCTCGCTCGGACCGCCGACCGCTCCTCCGCTCGCTGGTGTCGATGCCGCCTCCCGTCAGGCCGTCGTCACGGCCCCCCAGCCGTCATGGTCGGTCACGCCGGACGGGTTCCTCGTCGCCGCCGCTGAGACCGATCCCGTCGGCTCCGGCGGCAGCGTGGGCTTCACCGTCGAGGTGGAGGCTGCGCTGGAGGACCGTCTCGGGGAGCTCCTGGAGATCGTCGAGGAGGCGCTGTTCGATCCGCGCTCGTGGACGGCCGACGGCCGCCACCCCCTGCACCGGGTCGGCGACCCGGCCGACGCCAGGATCCGCGTCGTCCTCGCGACCCCCGCCACGGTGGACAGGGTGTGCGCCCGCATCGGGCTCGACACCGCCGCCGGCAGCCTGTCCTGCTGGGACGGCCGCCGCGCCATGCTGAACGCCTGGCGCTTCGACCACGGGGCGGACCACTTCGACAGCGTCGCCGACTACCGCCGCTACCTCGTGAACCACGAGGTCGGGCACGGACTCGGCTACGACCACCGCGACTGTCCGCGGCCCGGCGGTCCCGCCCCGCTCATGATGCAGCAGACGAAGAGCGTCGGCGCCTGCCTCCCGAACCCCTGGCCGCACCCCTGACCGGACGCGGCCTGAGAGCTCGCTACGCCCAGCTGTCGCCGCGCGGCGGGAGGAGACCTGCCGCGTCCTTCGCCCGCGCGAGGGTCCGCGCCGCGGTCTCGCGGGCCTTGTCCGCCCCGACCGCCAGCCGTGACTTCACCTCGCCAGGGTCCGACGCGAGCTCGGCATAGGCCTCCCGGAGCGGGCGGAGCAGCTCCACGACCGCGGACGCCACCTCCTTCTTGAAGTCGCCGTAGCCGCGGTCCGCGAACCGTGCCTCGAGCGACGGGATGCCCTCGCCGCTCGCCGCGCTGAGGAGGTCGAGGAGGTTCGTGACCCCGGTCTTCTCGGGCTCGTCGGGGGCGTGGCGGACGTCGGTCCCGCTGTCGGTGACGGCCGACATCACCTTCTTCTCGACGTCCTTCGGGTCGTCGAGCAGGTAGATCGTCCCGCGCGGCGAGTCCAGCGACTTCGACATCTTCTTGTCGACGAGCTGGAGGTCCATGACCCGCGCCCCCGACTTCGGGAAGGTCGCCTTCGGGAGGACGAAGACCTCGCCGAAGCGGTGGTTGAAGCGCTGCGCGACGTCGCGCGTCAGCTCGACGTGCTGGCGCTGGTCCTCGCCGACCGGCACCTCGTCGGTGTCGTAGAGGAGGATGTCGGCGGCCTGGAGCGCGGGGTAGGTGAAGAGCCCGGCGGAGACGAACTCCTGGCCCTCCGACTTGTCCTTCCACTGGGTCATGCGGTTGAGCTCACCGAACGCGGTGACGCAGTTCATGATCCATGCCAGCTCGGCGTGCTCGCGGACGTGGCTCTGGACGAAGACCGTCGAGCGCTCGGGGTCGAGGCCGACGGCGAAGAGCATCGCTGCGAGGGTCAGGGTCTCCCCGCGGAGCTGATCGGGGTCGTGCGGGATCGTCATCGCGTGGAGGTCGACGATCGTGAAGTAGCCGTCGACCCGGTCCTGGTCGTCCACCCAGCGGCGGATCGCCCCGAGATAGTTGCCGAGATGCAGGGCGCCGGTGGGCTGTATCCCTGACAACACACGCGTCACGGTCACTCCCTGGTAGGTCCGGGCGTGCGCCAAGGTACTAGCCCGGTCCGGCCTCGCCGGAAGGACCCTCGGCGTCCTAGCTGCTCGAGGGGTTCTGCTCGCCGAGGCGTGAGCGACCGACACCCCCACGGACGAGGACCTCGGTCAAGCGCTCTCGCCAGATGGCTCGGTCACGGCGAGAGCGGTCGCCGCACCCATGAGCAGCATGGCCAGAGCGAACCCCGGTCCGGCGCTGAAGACCGTCAGCAGCGCCAACCCGGCCAGGACGAGCGTGGCAACGCCGCGGGCTGCGATCGCGGCACGGCGCGTACGCGCTGCCAATGCGAGCACGAGGCTGACGAGAGGAACGCCGAAGATCACGGACAGGCGGAGAAGCACGATCCCCGGGTCGCTGGACTGATCGTTGGCGGGTTCTGCCGCCACACCCTCCGTCTCCTCCGAGATTCTGCTCGGGTCGCCATTCGTCTCCTGGCTGCTGCCGTCAAGGCTGACCACTCCTCCACCTGTGGAGCGCTCGGCCTGGCCGTACAGCCCGAGCCCGATCATCCAAACGAACGACGGTGCAGCCACGACGCAGGAAGCGACCACGAGCCACAAGCCTCGTGGTCTCGATGGATCAGTCGACGACGGCTCGCGATCCTTGGAGGGAGTCACAGCTGACAGCCAGATCCAACTCACCGCGTCCCCGAATCTCATCGGCGCAGCACTGGCATATTGGCAGAATCCGCCGCCTCTGGGGCGGAGCGTGTCTACCGTCCGCGGCATGAAGGGCCTTCGCACCGGTCTGCGCTTCACCGCGCTCGGGGTCCTGTGCGTGTTCCTCTTCCTCGTTCTTGGGATCGGCCTGCCGGTTGGCGCGGTGGCGAACCGCGTGACGGACCGGGACGCGGTGAAGAGCTGGCTCAGCGATCCCGCCCTCCACGAGGGCATGCTGGCCACCATGCTCGCACCACCCGCTGATGGCGAGCCCGGCGGCGACGAGCCGGCAGCCGACCCCGCGGCCCAGGAGGCGGCGGACCTGATGGCCGACGTCCTCGCCGAGGTGCTGACCTACGACGCGTACCTGCGCCTGGTCGACGGCGGCGTCGACGCCTTCTTCGACTGGGTTTCGGGGATCACCGAGACGCCAGAGTTCGAGATTCAGATCACCGACGACCCTGCGGAGCTCGAGTCGCGGGTGCTCGCGCTCCTCCGCGAACGACTGCTGGCGCTGCCCGTGTGCACCGGTCCGCCTCCTCCGGAGGCGGTTGAGGACCCGTTCACCGCAGGCTGCCGGCCGCCGGACGTCGACGTATCGGAATTCGAGCGGGAGCTCGCCACGACGCTCCGCGAGCCGGGCAGCCCTCTCGCGTCGCTCGTCGAGGACGGGGTGTTCCGCACGGACCCGATCGAGATCGAGGGTGAGGCGCGGGAGGGGGCCGTTGCTGCGAAGCGCGCCTACACGGTGGCGAGATGGGCGCCCCTCGTCTTCCTGGCCGCGATCACCGTTCTAATGGGGCTCGCTCAGGCGCTGATCCGCGACCGGCGGCGCGGTGCCCGCTTCGCCGGCGTGAACCTCGTCGTCGCCCCGACGCTCGTCGCCATCGGGGTGATCGTCGCGTGGGGGAGCAGGGGCCGTGCCGTCGATCTCCTCCGCGACTCGGAGGGCGCCCCGAGCGAGGACCTCGCCACAGTGATCGCGTCGGCCGCGTCGAACGTGATCGGGTCGCTACTGCTCACGGTCGCGATCTGGGCGCTCGTCGCCCTGGCGGTCGGCGGCGGCCTGCTCTACCTCGCCCGCCGCCTCGGCCGGCCCACGACGGAGGAACCGGTCACCGAGGCGCTGTCACCCGCGACCTGATCGGCCCGCGCCGAACCACCCGCACGTCGTGTGAGTATCCGCGTTCAGGGGGTGGTCGCGATACTCGCGGGATGGCTCCTAGCTAGCTGAGGAGGTCGGCGATGACCTCGCGCTCCTCGCGCAGCTCGGCGACCGAGCGGTCGATGCGCTCGCGGGCGAAGTCGGAGAGGTCCAGGCCCTCCACGATCTCGTAGCCGCCCTTGCCGTCCGTGCGGACGGGGAAGCTCGAGAGGACGCCCTCCTCGATCCCGTAGCTGCCGTCCGACGGGACCGCCATCGACACCCAGTCGCCGTCGGCGGTCGGCTCGCCGCCGAGCCAGTTGCGCACGTGGTCGACGAGCGCGTTCGCCGCGGACATGGCCGAGGACTGCCCGCGCGCCTCGATCACGGCGGCGCCGCGCTGCTGGACGGTCGAGATGAGCTCGCCCTCGAGCCAGTCGCGCTCGATCAGCTCGACGGCGGGCTTGCCGCCGATCTGCGCGTGCTCGAAATCGGGGAACTGGGTCGCGCTGTGGTTGCCCCAGATCGCGACGTTCGTCACCTCGGTGACGGCGGCTCCTGCCTTCTGAGCGAGCTGGGTCATCGCCCGGTTCTGGTCGAGCCGGGTCATCGCGGTGAAGCGCTCCGCGGGCACGCCCTTCGCGTTCGACAGCGCGATGAGGGCGTTCGTGTTCGCCGGGTTGCCGACCACGGCGACGTGGACGTCGTCGGCGGCGACGTTCGCGATCGCCTCGCCCTGCCCGGTGAAGATCGGGCCGTTGTCGCGGATGAGATCGCCGCGCTCCTGGCCCTTCCCGCGGGGCTTCGCGCCCACGAGCAGGACGACGTTCGCGTGGCGGAACCCCTCCGCAGGATCGTCGGTGAGCACGATGTCCTCGAGCAGCGGGAAGGCGCAATCCTCGAGCTCCATCGCGACCCCCCGCAGCGCGTCCATGGCAGGCGGGATCTCGACGAGCTGGAGCACGATCGACCGGTCGCCGCCGAGGATGTCGCCGGACGCGATGCGCGGGAGCAGGGCATAGCCGATCTGGCCGGCGGGGCCGGTGACCGCGACACGGACAGGCGCCATCGTTCGGACTCCTTGGTGGGCTTCCTCCCGAGCGTAGTCCCGCTCGCGGGAGACCCCGGGCCCGGGGGTTCGGGGGACTCAAGAAGTCGAGCGCAGCCGTCCAAGACTCCCGAGCTGCGCGCGGCGTAGTCCCCGAAAGACAGGGGGTTCGGGGGACTCAAGAAGTCGAGCGCAGCCGTCCAAGTCTCTCGGGGCGGCGCTAGACGTAGTCCCCCGACAGATCTACGGTCGGCGCGGGAGGCCGTGGCGGGCGCGGGCCGCTTCGAGGGTGTTCTGGAGGAGCATCGTGACCGTCATCGGGCCGACCCCGCCGGGCACCGGCGTGATAGCGCCGGCGACCTCGGCCACCTCGTCGAAGGCGACGTCGCCGACGAGCTTGCCGTCGTCAGTCCGGTTCGTGCCGACGTCGATCACGACCGCCCCCGGCTTCACGTGCTCGGCAGTGACGAGCCCGGCGACCCCGACGGCGGCGACGAGCACGTCGCCCTCGCGGCAAACGGCGGCGAGGTCCCTGGTGCGGGAGTGCGCGACCGTGACGATCGCGTCGATCCCCTTGAGCGAGAGCAGGACGGACAGGGGCCGCCCGACGAGGTTCGAGCGGCCGACGATCACGACGCGGGCGCCGCGCAGGTCGACGTCCGCGGAGCGCAGGAGCTCGAGGACGCCGTAGGGCGTCGCGGGGACGAAGGTCGGGTCCCCGCGCAGGAGCCGCCCGCCCGTCACGGGATGCAGGGCGTCGACGTCCTTGTCGGGATCGACACGCTCCTGGACCTCGTCGGGATCGAGCGGATCGGGCAGCGGGAGCTGGACGAGGATGCCATCGATCGCGTCGTCCGCGTTCAGCTCGTCGACGACCGACATCAGCTCGTCCTGCGGCGTCTCGGCCGGGAGCTGCACCTGGCGGCTCAGCATGCCCGCCGCCTCACAGGCGCGGTGCTTCATGTTCACGTAGACCTGGGAGGCCGGGTCCTCGCCGACGAGCACCGCGGCGAGCCCGGGGACGATGCCGTGGTCGGCCTTCAGTTCGGCGGTCTCTGCGGCGATGCGGGCGCGGAGGCGCTCGGCAAGCGCCTTCCCGTCGATGATCGTTGCGGTCATCGCCTCTCCGTCCTTCTTGAGGAGGCTGGTGTCCAACTTCGGCGCACGTCTGGCCGGTCCAAATCGCCCCTGGCGGCGGTGCGGACTCGCTGGCGCAGCGCTGCTACGCGGCACTCGCCGCGCCTTGCCAGATGACGATCCGTCCTCGGCCATACGCACGCCACGTTGAGCACCAGCCTCCTAATGGCGGAAGTGGCGGCGGCCGGTGAGGACCATGGCGAGGCCGTGCTCGTCGGCGGCCGCCACGACCTCGTCGTCGCGGACCGACCCGCCCGGCTGGACGATCGCGCGAACACCGGCCTCCGCTGCCGCGTCGGGTCCATCGCGGAAGGGGAAGAACGCGTCGCTCGCCAGCACCGCACCCTTCGCTCGACCCTGGGACTTCTCGACGGCGAGCCGTACCGCGTCGACCCGGCTCATCTGGCCCGCTCCGACGCCGACGACGCGACGGTCGCGGACGAGGACGATCGCGTTGGACTTCACGTGCTTGCAGGCGACCCATGCGAAGCGCAGGTCGTCGAACGTCGCCTCGTCGGGCTCGGCTGCCGTGACCACCCGCCACTCCTCGAAAGGCTCCTCGGCGGCGTCGGCTTCCTGGACGAGGAGGCCGCCGGAGATGGACCGCACCACCGCCGGCACCCGGCCATCGGCCGAGGGGCCGCCGGCCCTCGGGCGGCTGACCTCGAGCACGCGCAGGTTCTTCTTCGTCGCGAGAACCTCCAGGGCGGCCGGCTCGTAGCCGGGCGCGACGACGACCTCGGTGAAGACGTCCACGATGTGCACGGCCGTGTCGCGGTCGATGGGACGGTTCGTAGCGACGATGCCGCCGAACGCCGAGACCGGGTCGCCCGCGAGGGCACCTTCGTAGGCGGTCGCGAGGTCGTCGGCGACCGCGAGGCCGGCCGGGTTCGTGTGCTTGATGATCGCGACGCAGGGCTCGCCGAAGTCGTTCGCCATCGCCCAGGCGGCGTCGGTGTCGAGGAGGTTGTTGTACGAGAGCTCCTTGCCCTGGTGCTGGACCGCCGAGGACAACCCCCACGGGGCCCCCGACGCGTCGCGGTACCACGCGGCCTGCTGGTGGGGGTTCTCGCCGTAGCGGAGCGCCTGCTGGCGGGCGTAGACGGGGACGTGCCAGGTCGGGAACGCCTCGTCGCGGTGGAACCAGGCGGCGATGGCCGCGTCGTAGGCGGCGACGTGCGCGAAGGCCTTCGCGGCGAGCTCGCGACGCGACGGCTCCGGCACCCCGCCGTCCTCGCGGAGGTGGGCGAGGAGCGGCTCGTAGTCCGCCGGATCGACGACGACGGCGACGCTCCGGTGGTTCTTCGCGGCGGCACGGACGAGCGTCGGGCCGCCGATGTCGATCATCTCGATGATCTCGGCGTCGGAGCCGCCGGCGGCGACCGTGTCCTCGAACGGATAGAGGTTGCACACGACGAGATCGATCGGGGCGACGCCGAGCTCGTCGAGCTGCTCGACGTGCGCCTGCTTCGACCGGTCGGCGAGGATGCCGGCGTGGATGTGGGGGTGGAGGGTCTTCACCCGGCCGTCGAGAACCTCCGGGAAGCCGGTGACGTCGGCGACCTCCCGCACGGGGACACCCGTGTCCGCGATGGCCTTCGCGGTCGAGCCGGTGGAGACGATCTCGACGCCGAGCTTGTCGAGCGCGCCCGCGAGGTCGGCGACTCCCTGCTTGTCGTGGACGCTGACGAGGGCGCGACGGATCTCCTGGGTCACGTGGCGGCTCCTTCGATGTCGAACGGGGTGAGCGCGTCGGCCGAGCCGGTCGGCAGGATGCGGACGCGCCGTCCCTCGACCGCGATGCGGTCGTGGCAGAGCAGCTTCACCGCAGCGGGCAGCAGGACGTGCTCCACCGTCCTCAGTCGCTCGTGGAGCACCTCCTCGTCGTCGCCCTCGAGGACCTCCACCGCGCGCTGGGCGATGATCGGGCCGTGGTCGACCTCCTCGTCGACGAGATGCACCGTCGACCCGGTCACCTTCACCCCGTGGGCGAGCGCGTCGCGGACCGCGTGCGCGCCGGGGAACGCGGGGAGGAGCGACGGGTGCACGTTGACGACCCGCTGCGGCCACCGCGCGAGGAAGCCCGGGGCGACGAGCCGCATGAACCCCGCGAGGACGACGATGTCCGGGGCGTAGGTCTCGAGCCCGCTGACGAGCGCGGCCTCCCACGCCGCACGATCAGGATGCTCGTCGAGCGCGGTCGCGACGATCGGGATGCCCGCCCGTCGGGCGCGCTCGAGGCCGGCGCAGCCGGGCTGGTCGGACCCCACGACCACGACCTCGCCACCGAACGTGGCGTCCCGCTCGATCGCGTCGAGCAGCGCCTGGAAGTTGGTCCCGGAGCCGGAGACCAGGACGGCGATGCGCCTGCTGGTGGGCACGGGCATCCCCTCCGCGGGCCGATTCGCTCGGAGCCTACGTGGCTGGTGTCCACCTTCGGCGCACGCCTGCCCGGGTCAGATCGCCCCTGGCTGGGTTGCGGACTCGCTTGCGCAGCGCTGCTGCGCGGCGCTCGCCGCGCCTTGCCAGATGACGATCTGTCCTCGCCCAGCCGCACACCACGGCAGACACCACCCTCCTACGTGACGCAGGCGCAGCCGCGTGGAAGGGCGTGGCCTACGCTCGCGGCCCCGACACGGAGGAGGCCAGTGCGCGGCGACCTCGCGCTCCACGCACGTCTCCTCCTGCGACCGCGGGGGATCGTCGGCCTCGTCGGCGCGGTCGCCGGCCTCACCGCCGTCGCCGCCGTCTACCTGCCGTGGTACGAGGTCCGGGCCAGCATCTCGATGCTCGGAGGCTCGAGCGCGCGGTCGGTCGCCGGGCTCGCCGGGTGGGAGGCGCAGCCGTGGATCTGGCTTGCTGCCGCCATCGGGTTCGCCGCCGCTGTCGTCGGCCTCGCCGTCGCCGTGGACCTGGGGCCGGCGCGGGCCCGGGGCCTGCTCGGCGGCGCCGCCGGGGGCCTGACGGCGATCGCGATCGTCAGCCTCCTCCTCGCCCCTCCCCAGGAGCGCTTCATGACGGACCGTGACCTGCAGCAGCTCCAGTCCGCGGCCGGGAGCGTGCCGTCGGACGTGGACGTGGGCTTCGCGGTGGGGTCGTCGGTGGGCCTGTGGCTGACGCTCTCGGCGGCCGCCCTGCTGTTCGCGAGCGCGGTCGCGACCCCCGACGGCTGATGCGGCGCATCGGCGTCGACGTCGGGGGGACCTTCACCGACGTGGTGCTGGAGGTCGACGGCGACCTCCGCGTCGCGAAGGTGCCGTCGACCCGTCCCGACCAGTCCGACGGCGTCCTCTCCGGCCTCGACCGGCTCGAGGTCGACGCCGCCACCCTCGACCGTTTCGGCCACGGCACCACCGTGTCGACGAACGCGGTCCTCGAGCGGGCCGGCGGGAGGACGGTGCTCGTGACCACCGCCGGCTTCCGCGACCTGCTCGAGATCGGCCGCCAGGACCGTCCCCGCCTCTACGACCTCGGGGCGAGCCGCCATCCCCCGCTCGTCCCGCGTGAGCTCGTGGTGGAGGCGACCGAGCGTCTCGCGGCCGACGGGAACGTCCTGACGCCGCTCGACGATCCTGCGGGCGTGGCCGAGGAGGTCCGCGACCGCGACCCCGAGGCGGTGGCGATCTGCCTCCTCCACTCCTTCCGCGACGACCGGCACGAGCGCGCGATCGCCGACGAGCTCGACGGGCTCCCGGTGAGCCGCTCCAGCGACGTCCTGCCGGTGTTCCGCGAGTACGAGCGGGCGAGCACGACCGTGCTGAACGCGTACGTCGCCCCGCGCATCTCCGGCTACCTGCGCCGGCTCGACGCGCGCCTGTCCGAGCGCGGGCTCGCCTGCGGGGTCGACGTCATGCGGTCCGGCGGCGGCACGTTCGCCGCAGGGCTCGCCGCCCGCTACCCGGTCCACACCCTGCTCTCCGGGCCGGCGGCGGGGGCATGGGGCGCCGCCGCGGTCGCGCGCGCGGCTGGGCATCCCGAGGTCATCTCCTTCGACATGGGCGGCACGTCGACCGACGTGGCCCTCATCGAGGACGGTCGGCCGGCGACGACCGCGGAGGGCGAGATCGACGGACTGCCGTTCGCCGTCCGGACGACCGACATCCACACCGTCGGCGCCGGCGGCGGCTCGGTCGCGTGGCGCGACGC
>JBOHEE010000096.1:0-3872 GCA_050700895.1 Nitriliruptorales bacterium
GGGCTACGTCTCGCGCCCGAGGAGAGACTTGGAGAGGTCGCTCGACTCCTTGAGCCCCCCGAACCCCCCATCAGTCGAGGGCTAACGGCAGGGCTCGCGGGTGCCTCCTTCCCGCTCGCGGAACTCGCAGCGGTAGGCGCCGTCCGACCAGACGTAGACGTCGGTCGGCCAGAGCGGCTGCGGCAGCTCCGCCTCCTCGCAGACGGCGCGGATCTCCTCCGCTCCGTCCCCGTCGCTGTCGCGCATGCTGGCCTCGCTGTCCCCGTAGGTGTTGCCTCCGGAGAAGCAGCCGCCGCGTGCCTGGAGCGGCTCGAGGCCGCCGTTCTCGACCCCGGCCCAGAGGCTCAGCGACTCGCTCGACGAGCCGACCCGCTGCAGGGTCACGACCTCGAGCCGGCCGTCGGCGTTCACGTCGTGGATGCGCACGTCGACGAGATCGTCCGCGGGCCCGCCCGAGCGCTGCGCGCTGATCTCGTAGCGGTTGTCGCGCCAGTCGGCGACGTCCACCCGGGTGCGCCGCTCGGAGTCGACCACGTAGGCGAAGACGATCTCCTTGACGTCGTCGCCATCGAGGTCGACGGAGACGTCGCGGAGGTCGCTCGTGCCGCCGGGGCGGTAGTCCGCCACGAAGCGCGCGCGGTCCGTGTCGGTGGGATCGCGCTCACCCGTCTCCTCCTCGGTCGGGCTCTCCGTCGGCGAAGGGCTCGCGTCGGGACTCGCGGTCGGGCCGGGGTCGGGGGCGGTCGCCTCGACGGGCTCCGCGATGAGCCGCGTCGGTTCGCCGAGCGGATCGCCGTCCCGCGAGCACGCGGCGGCAACGAGCACCAGCGCGCAGAGCGCGGCGACAGGGCGCGCGGTCGTCCGCATCGACTCTCCTCGGTCTTCTGGCACGATGGTGCCAGAGCTTGGGGACGCGGGCGTGCAGGTCAGGTCGCGCGTCGCGCCATCCCCGAGCCGTCGACCTCGACCCGACCCTCCGCGGAGAGCTTCTGGAGCGCCGCCCGCGTCGAGGCCGCGGCCGCCGGCAGGACGCGCTCGTCCACGTCGTCGTAGATGCGCCGGACCAACGTGGTCGTGTGCGCCGGCCCCGCGTCGAGGAGGGCCAGGATCTGCTCCTCCCGGAAACGCCGGTGCGCGACGTAGAAGCGGACGACCGCCAGCGGGTCGTCGCCCATCTCGGGCCCGTGCCCGGGGAAGAGCGCGTCGGGGCCGAGGTCCAGCACCCGTCGGAGCGACGCGAGGTACGCCTCGAGGTCCCCGTCCGGGTACGCGACGACCGAGGTCCCGCGTCCGAGGATGTGGTCCCCGGTCAAGAGCGGGCCGTGGTCGAGGCGGAACGACACGTGATCCGCCGAGTGTCCCGGCGTCGCGACGACCTCGAACCCGACACCGCCGGCCCGAAGGACGTCGCCGTCGCCGACGGTTCGGCCATCTGGGCCGGCGACGTGCCCGGTCGGCGCCACCAGCGCGCAGGAGAAGGCGTTGGCCCACGGCTGGGCTGCGGCGGCGTGGTCGAGGTGGTGGTGGGTGACGAGGATGAGGACGCAGGTGGCATCCCGCTCCGCGAGCGTCGCGAGGACCCGCTCGCGGTGGGCGGCATCGTCCGGACCTGGATCGACGACGGCGGCCTCCCCGCTGCCCGGCTCACCGACGATGTACGTGTTGGTTCCGTCGAGCGTCATCGGGCTCGGGTTCGGGGCGAGGACCCGTGTGGTCCGCGGATCGAGCGCCGTCACCGAGGGGAGCTCGCCGACGGCGGGCATGGGCAGATCCAGGCGCGGGTCTCGCGGCGCCTCGAGATGTGCGAGCGCGGGGTCGGTCACGGGTCTGGAAGCTATCGTCCCGACCGCGCCTAAAGCGTTCGGTCGCTCCTGCCGATGCCGGTAGGGCGACGGCGGGCGCGGAGGGAGGGGCCGTGCGTGAGTCGGCGGGTGCTCGGGTGACCTACGTGGACCGGGTGGCGGCCCTGCTCGGGCTCGCCGCGATCGTCGTGATCCTCCCCTTCTCCGAGGAACGGTCGGTCCCGCTCCTCGTCGCCGCGGGCATCGCCTCGCTCCCCTTCCTCACGCTGTGGGTCGAGCGCTACGGGCGCGCCTGGATGACCTGGCCCGGGCTCCTGTACTCGGCGGCATGGATCGCGCTGCTCATCGCCGCGACAGGCGGCGCCCACAGCCCGTACGTCTTCCTGTACGCGGTCTTCGTCATCGTCGCAGCGATGACGAACTCCGCCCAGGGCCTGCTGGTGGCGGTGTCGTTCGCGGCGCCCGCCGCGCTGCTCCCGGTCGCCTACGCAGGCTTCGACCGCGGGTTCGTCCAGGACGTCGTGATCGGGGGGGCCGTCTGGGCGATGGTCGCGGCGATCGTCCATGCCGGCGTGGTGCGCCTCCGCTGGAGCGAGGAGCGGGCTCGGACGGCGGCGGCCGCAGCACGCGAGAGCGAACAGCGCTTTCGGCTGCTCGCGGACAACGCGGACGACGTCGTGTACCTGATGCGGTTCGAGCCGGAGCTCGCCTTCGAGTACCTGAGCCCGGCGACGGAGCGGATCACGGGCTTCACACCCGACGAGCTGCTCGCGAACCCCGAGATCCCGGTGGAGCGCACCCACCCGGACGACCGCCCTGGCCTCATCGCGGTGAGGACGCATCCCGAGCTCGTCCGTGGGCCGGTCACCTTCCGCTTCCACCACCGCGACGGCGACTGGCGCTGGCTCGAAGAGCGGCTCACGCCGGTTCGCGACGCCGAGGGACGCGTCGTGGGCGTGCAGGGGATCGTCCGCGACGTCTCCGTCCACAAGCAGGCGGAAGGGTCGCTGCGAGCGGCGCTCGAGCGGGAACGGGCAGCCGCCGAGAAGCTGAAGTCGGTGGACGAGCTGAAGACGAGCTTCCTCCAGGCGGTCTCGCACGAGCTGCGCACGCCGCTCGCCGCGCTGCTGGGGTACTCGATGACGCTGCGCAGCCGCCGCGAACAGCTCGCGGAGCAGCAGGTGCAGGAGATGCTCGAACGGCTCGTCTTCAACGCCGAGAAGCTCAATCGGATGCTCAGCGACCTCCTCGATGTCGAGCGGCTGTCCCAGGGCGAGGTCGTCGCCCTGCGTGGCGAGGTCGATCTCGGCGAACTCGTCCGTCGGGTTGTCCGGGAGTCCGACCTCGAGGAGGGTCGGGTGGCGCTCGATCTCGAGGCCCTGACCGCCCGCGTCGACGCCGCCATGGTGGAGCGGCTGGTCGACAACCTGCTGCGGAACGCGGGGAAGCACACGCCCCCGGGCACGCCCGTCACGGTCCGGCTGCGTCGGGACGGTGACAGCGCACACCTCACCGTCGAGGACGCGGGACGGGGGGTCCCCGACAGCACGAAGGCCCGCGTCTTCGAGCCCTTCCAGCAGGGACAGGAGGCCCTGCGCTCGCACTCGCCGGGGACCGGCATCGGTCTCGCCCTCGTAGCCCGGCTCGCCGCGCTGCATGGTGGAGAGGCCTGGGTCGACGACCGGCCGGGTGGTGGCGCGCGGTTCCACGTGCGCCTCCAGGCCGGCACGTCAAGGGAGTCGGTCTCCGATGCGGAGTCCGACGTCGGCCGGCTCGGACGGTGAACGCTCGCGCGCCCCACGCTCTCCCGTCCCGCAGGTGACTCCGGGTAGTCTGGTTACCGCACGGGAGCCCGTTCGGAGGGCTGAGAGGGCGTCGACCGTCCGTGGACGGGAAGGTGCCGACCGTCAGGACCTGATCCGGATCATGCCGGCGAAGGGAGCACTCGATGTGCCCGGAACGTGGCACCGATCTCTCCGCACCGCAGCCCGCCTCGCCTGACGTCGTCATCGTCGGCGGCGGGGCGATCGGTCTCGCGGCCGCGTGGCGGACGGCCGCGGCGGGCACGAC
>JBOHEE010000097.1:0-8290 GCA_050700895.1 Nitriliruptorales bacterium
ACGGTCGAGGCGGGCGGCCTTGCGGCAGATGTTGCGCACCTGCCCCCAGGACAGCTGCCCGTCCGCGAACAGCCCTGCCACCACCGGCATCGCCTGCAGCACCTCCGAGGCGGTGAGCAGGGTGTGCCGGTCGGCCTTGATCAGCCGGCAGGTGTCGGCCAGCCACAGCTCCAACGTCATGCCCTCGACCTTCTCGCACACCCCGCAGCGCAGCAGCGGCGCCGCCAGCAGCACCGCACGGGCGAGCTCACGCTCGGCCCCGCGGACGTGGCCGGTGAAGCGGGCCAGGGCGTCCGCGGCCTCGTCAAGACCCATCGTGCCCTCCGCCGCCGCCGGCGGCGCCTCCTCGTCGACGGCGTCTCTCCGCGGCCGGTCCTCGCGAGGCTGGTCCGGGCGGGTCACGGTGTGTGTCGCGACCGTCGTCTCGACCGTCGTCTCGGCCATCGTCTCGACCGTCGTCTCGGCCGTCGTCTCGGCCGTCGTCTCGGTCATCCTGTTTTCCAAACGTCTGTTCGACTGGTCAGATCATGCCATGCCCGTGCGACACGTGGGCGACCGATCCGGCCGGGCTGTGGAAACCTGCTTGATGAGCCGCTTGGACCATCACACGTGGCAAGCCCGCGCATACCCTTCGGTCTTCGAGTCTGGGGGTGCCATGGCCCTGGGCTCGTCGCCGGCGCCGCGCAGCAGGACGTCGTGGACCGCCGCGAAGAGCAGGTTCGGCCGCTGCTGCCGCCGATCGACCCCGTCGAACAGCGCGAGGACCTCGGCCCGGTCGTGGACGCCCTCTGCCAGTCGCGCGTAGAGCGGGGACGACTCCCGCGCGTAGAGCGGGGACGACTCCCGCGCCTCGAGCTCGGTGAAGCGGAGGAAGCGTTCCGACAGGGTCGGCGGCCCCCCTCCACGCGCGGACCCCGCCGGGATCATCGCGCCCCCGCCGGGATCATCGCGCCCCCGCCGTCCCGAGCGACCGAGGGACGTCCGGTCACCGATCGGTTACGAGACGTTCCTCCGTCGCGCTCGTGACCTTCGCCGCGAGGCCGAGGTCGCCTGCCGCCAGCCATCAGCGCAGCGGGTGCTGGGCCAGGGCGCGACGCAGCGCCCAGCAGCCCTCGCTCGCCGACCCGGCCTCGATCCCGGACCCGGCGAGCACCCGTCGCGCCCCGCGCCGGAGCGCCTCTTCGACGTCCTCGGCGCCCGCGACGAACCAGGGCTGACCGGCGCGGGCGGCGGCGACGTCGACGAGCGCCGCGTCGACGTCGAGGTAGTCGACGTCCTCGTCGGACGCATCCCCCAAGGCCTGCTCGGACGCGACGGTGCGACCGAGGAGGAGGTCCGGTCCGACGATGCGGCGGGCGTGGTCGGGATCGACGTCGACCGCCCCGACGTGGGCTCCGTCCGCCCCGACCTGCACGGCGAGCCCGGGCAGCCGGTCGACGACGAAGAGCGCCCCGGCCTCGCCGCAGACGCGCCGGAACACGTCGGCCGCGCGCCGGAGCTCGTCTTCGGTCGCGACGTCGTCCCGCAGGCGGCAGATGTCGACGCTCGCCTCGCAGAGCTCGCGCAGATACCGCTCGAGCTCCCCCTCCGACCGCCGGGTCCCGACGAGCACCGCGATCCGGGCGTCCGCGAGGCGGGCCTGCCGGCGCTCGCCCAACGGCGACAGACTCGGGAACCCCGTCACAGCTCGTCCCGCCTCGACGCATCCCGACTCCCCCGACGCCGCGCCTGCGGCGGGAGGAGGCCGACGTCCCGCGACGCGAGCCGCTCCCCATGGTCGCCTGCCCGGAGCATCCCGCGGACGGCGGACCACCCCACCGCGAGCACCACCGTCACGAGGAAGGCGACGACGACGAGCCCGGCGAGGGGCGCGACGTCACGGAGCGGGCGCCCACCAGCCACGACGAGAACGCCGGCCACGACCGCCACGAGCGCGAGCGCGACGAGCCCCGCCACGAGGACGACCCGTGCGAGCCCGCCCCACTGGACGAGCGGTCTGCGCTCCTCGCGTTCCGCCATGTCAGAGATCCGGATGACCGAGGTCGAAGCGCAGCAGCCCGAGGGTCCGGCTGATCTCGCGCGAGACAGCGTCGGCGTCGACCGGGAGGCGGACGTCGTGGCGTGGATAGAGCTCCTGGAAGGTCGTCTCCCCCGCCCCGATCTGCATGTCGTACTCGAGCACGAACTCGCCGAGGTCGAACGACCAGCTGAACACGAGCTCCTCGCCGAAGTCGTGCGCGCTGAAGGTGAGGAAGCGGTTGAAGTCGAGCGTCCAGAGCCGCCCGCCCCGGCGACTTGCGCCCTGGTCGACGAAGCCGAGGCCGTCCATCGCCCCGGCGAAGGCGACTCCCGGTTCCGCCACGCGCCCGCTCCTCACCGCTCCCGCGCAGGGTAGTGGCGCCGCCTGCTTGCTCGTCCGGCGAGCGCCCGGCAGGGTTCGCGCCGATGGGGATGCGGATCTGTCTCGTCCTGGTGGCTGCCGCCGCCCTCGTCGCGTGCACCAACGGCGACGAGGCGCAGGGCGACGACGTCCAGGCACAGGCGGAGGAGCAGCAGGCGCTGCGGAGGCGCGTCGAGGAGCTCGAGACCGAGGTCGGCCAGCTCGCAGGGGCCGCGCGCACGGCCACGGACGTCCGCGACGCCGTGACGGAGCTCGAGCAGAAGCTCGCCGGCCTCGAGGAGAACGTCACCGCGCTCGAGTCGCAGCTCGAGGAGAACGTCACCGCGCTCGCGTCGGGGCTCGAGGAGAACGCCGCAGCTCGCGAGGCCGCGGTCGCCGAGCTCCGCAACTCCCTCGAGGAGATCCGCGCCTCCGTCGGCGAGCTGGACGGCGCTCTCGAGAAGGTCCAGCGGGATCTCGCCGATCTCGTCTCGCGCGTGAACCTCCTCGAGCAGCGTTTCGACGACCACGAGCGCCATCCACCGGGCTAGGAGGGTGGACATCAGCAGCCTCGCGCCACGTAGCAGGACATCTCCGAGGCCGTCCGTACCATGACCCGCGTGTTCGACACCCCCCAGACGATCACCGACGCGGTCCTCGGCGACCGTTACCGCCTGCTGCGCGAGATCGCCAGCGGCGGGATGGCGACCGTCTACCTCGCGGTCGACGAGGTGCTCGAGCGCGAGGTCGCGCTGAAGACCCTCCATCCCCATCTGGCGGGCGACGAGACCTTCCTCGACCGCTTCCGCCGGGAGGCGAAGGCGGCCGCCGCGCTCGCCCACCCGAACGTCGTCTCGATCTACGACTGGGGCGAGGCCGACGGCCGCGCCTACCTCGTGATGGAGCACGTGAACGGCCCGAGCCTGCGCGAGGTCGTGCGCCGGCGGGGACGGCTCTCGCCGCGGGAGACCGTCGCGATCCTGGCGCCAGCCGCCGCCGGCCTGGCAGCTGCCCACGACCGCAAGCTCGTCCACCGCGACGTGAAGCCCGAGAACATCCTCATCGCCGAATCGGGAGCGGTGAAGGTCGCCGACTTCGGGCTCGCGCGCGCCACCGCGGCGACGCGGCAGACCTTCGGGCCCGGTGCGCTCGTCGGCTCGCCGCACTACCTCGCTCCCGAGGTCGTCCGCGAGGAGTCGGTCGACGCGCGGGCCGACGTCTACGCGCTCGGGGTCGTCCTCTACGAGTGCCTCGTCGGCCACCCGCCGTTCGACGCCGACACCGCCTTCGCGACCGCGATGCGCCACACCGCCGAGTCCGTCCCCGCCCCCTCGACCGCCGCGAGCGTGCCGCCGGAGTTCGACGCGATCGTCGCGCGAGCGACCGCCCACGATCCCGACGATCGCTTCCACGACGCACGGGCGCTCGGGGCGGCTCTGCGTGACGCCGTGCCGGACGCCGATCTGCCGGCGACCCACGGGGACGGCGGCCAGCAGACGCTCGTGATTCCGCTGACCACGACCGAGACGGTCGTTCCCGGTCCCGGGAAGGCGGCCACCGCCCGTCCCGACCGCGGCCGCACGAAGGCCGCCGCCGGGACGAAGCGCCAGCCGAAACAGTCACAGGGACCCCGCCGGAAGGGGCTGCGGTGGACCCTCGCCGCGCTCGTCTTCCTCGGCCTCGTCGGCGGCGGGCTCTACCTCGCGTGGTCGACGATCGTGGCCCCCCTCACCGACGTCCCCGACGTGAACAACGAGACCGAGGCGGCCGCCACGCGGATCCTCCAGAATGCCGGCTTCGACCCGGTGGTCGCCGACGAGCGCCCGAACCACCCTGACGTCCCCGAGGGCGTCGTGATCAGCCACGACCCCGAGGCAACCGCACGTCTCGGGTCGACGATCACGCTCGTCGTCTCCGCAGGTCCGCGGATGACGACGGTCCCCCAGGTGCACGACCAGACGCTCGACGACGCCCTCGAGACGATCCGCAACGCGGAGCTCGAACCCGAGGTCGCCGAGCAGTTCAGCGAGGAGGTCGCCGAGGGCCGCGTCATCGCGACCGACCCCGAGGCGGGCACCGACATCGCCGAGGACTCCCCCGTGGAGGTCGTCGTCAGCAAGGGGCGGCGCCCCATCAAGGTGCCGGAGGTGATCGGTGCGACCAGCGACGCCGCGTTCGCCGCGATCAAGGACGTCGGGCTCCAGCCCGTGATCGTCGCCGAGGTCTACGACGACGACCGGCCGGAGGGACACGTGGTCTCCCAGAGCCCCGACGCCGACGCCACCCTCCACCGCGGCGACCGCGTCGAGCTCACGGTCTCGAAGGGCCAGCAGCCGTTCGAGATGCCGAACGTGCGCGGCAGGCAGCAGGAGGAGGCGGTCGCCGAGCTCGAGAGCCGCGGCCTCGAGGTGCGCGTCGTCGACGTCGACCGCGGCGCCGCCTTCTGGCACCGCCGGGGCGAGGTCGAGGACCAGGATCCGCCCCCGGGGACGATGGTCCAGCGCGGCGACCGCGTCACGATCTACGTCTGGAAGTGACGGCCGCCCGCGGCGGCCTCCTCTCCCCCGAACGCCGCTGGACCCTCGCGCTCCTCGCGGTCACCTTCGTCTGGGGATCGACGTTCGTCGTCGTGAAGGAGGCGGTCGACCGCCTCCCGGTGCTCAGCTTCAACGCCTGGCGGTTCGCGATCGCGGCGATCGCCCTCGGGTGGCTCGCCCGCCGGGAGCTGCCGCTCCTCGGACGTGACGGGCTGCGGCGGGGCGTGATCCTCGGCGCCGCACTGTGGGCCGCCTACGTCCTCCAGACCTTCGGCCTCACGCTGACGACCGCACCGAAGGCCGGCTTCATCACCGGCATGGTCGTGGTCATCACGCCCCTCCTCCAGTCGGGGCTGCTGCGCCGGGTGCCGTCCTCCGCGGCGCTGGGAGGGGCGGGACTCGCGTTCGGCGGCCTCGCGCTGCTGACCCTCGAGGGGGCCCTCGTCCCCTCCCTCGGGGACCTCCTCGTGCTCGGGTGCGCGGTCGGGTTCTCCCTCCACCTCGTCGGCCTCGGAGCATGGTCGGGCGCGCATCCCTCCGGGGCGCTCGCGACGGTGCAGCTCGCGACCACCGCGGTCCTCAGCGCCGCGGGCGGGCTCGTCCAGGACGCCGTCGCGGGCCCGTTCGCCTGGACGCCGCCCGGTGCGTACGTCTGGGGGTCGATCGTCTTCACGGCCCTGTTCGCCAGCGCCTTCGCGTTCTTCGCCCAGACCGCGGCGCAGCGGGTCCTGTCCCCCACGCGGACCGCGGTGATCTTCACCATGGAGCCGGTCTTCGCCTGGCTGACGTCGTGGCTCGGGGTGCCCCTGCTGCTCGCGACCGGGATGACCGGGCTCGAGCCGGAGACGTTCGGGGTGCGCCAGGGCGTCGGCGCCGCCGTCATCCTCGCGGGCATGCTCTGGGCCGAGCTGCGAACCGGCGAGCCGCCGGACGCCCTCGCCGCCCCCGAGACCGCGACCATCGTCGACCACCTCTCGCCCTCGGTCGACACGTAGCAGGGGGTTCGGGGGCTCTCAAGAAGTCGAGCGGCCTCGCCGAGTCTCTCCCTGGACGCGAGACGCAGCCCCCCGACTGATCAGACCGCCTCGCGGTCCTCGCCCCGAGCCTCCCAGCCGAGGACCTCGATCCCGGCGATCGCGAGCGGGCCCGTCCCGCTCCCGAGGTCCACGACCTCGATCTCGAGCCGCCGTGTCAGGACCGGCTCGGGGAAGTCGACGGCCTGGATGCCGCTGCGCTCCTGGAACGCGACGAGGAAGCGCGCCCCGTCCGCGAGCGTCACGAGCAGCTCGGTGGGCCGGCGCGGATCGACCGGCTCTGCGGGGAGATCGAGGGTGAGACCGTCGACCCACGCGGGCTCGGAGAGGCGCAGGGCGAACCCCTCGCCGGTCGAGGCCTCCTCCGGCGCCCAGGCGGTCGTGGGGTCGCCGTCGACGAGGTTCCCCGCGTCGTAGCGGACGTCGCCGTCGGGCGGGTGGACGGAGGTCGGGGTCACACCGGCGACCACGAGGGGGCCCGGCTGCTCGGGGTAGACGCCGGGGTCGAAGTCGGGACCGTTACCGGAGCCCGGACGGAGACCGAGCAGGAGGACCCCTCCGACGA
The DNA here is from genome assembly GCA_050700895.1 of Nitriliruptorales bacterium. Taxonomy (GTDB): domain Bacteria; phylum Actinomycetota; class Nitriliruptoria; order Nitriliruptorales; family JAHWKO01; genus JBOHEE01. Next base: position 6,517 of record JBOHEE010000097.1, read on the forward strand.
GGAGCCCGATGATCGCGCCGACCGCGAGCACGGCGACCACGATCGACGTCCGATCGCTCGACGGCCGCGGAGGGCTCTCCGCCGCGACGTCGTCATCCCAGGTCGGGGTGAGGACGCCGCGGTCACCGGTGTCGAGGTCGGCCCCGCAACGGCCGCACAGCACCCGACGGGGACCGTTCGACGCACCGCAACGCGGACAGGTCCGAAGCTCTTCCGGAGGCTCCGGCGGTCCGTGCGCACCGCCGACGGGAAGGGTCGCCTCGACGTCCGTCGCGCGGCCGGCGGCGTCGGCCCCGGTGCGCTGGCCGCAGAACGGGCAGAAGTTCGCGCCGTCCGCGATCGTCTCGTGGCAGGACGGACACTCCACTTGAGCTCCCGCAGCTCGGTGCCGCGAACCGTAGCCGCGGGCCCGCCCGGCTCCGCGGACCCGCGCACTGCTCGTCTCCCGCCTGGTGGAGCCGTTGGCGCGCAGCGCCGCAGGTGGGCTACTCTTGCCGCCCATGGAACTGCGCGCGACCCAGACCTGGTTCTTTTTCGGCTACTACGGCAGCCGGGGCCGGGTCGTGCGCTGAAACCAACCAGCAGCAACGAACGCGAGCCCCGGGTGAGCACCCGGGGCTCACTCGTTTCGGAGCCCGACGGAGACGGGACAGAGGAAGCAGCGTGGAGAGGGAGGACACGATGGTCGTCGTGATGCGCTCCGGCGCGACCGAGGAGGACATCAACAAGGTCGTCACCGCGGTGACGGAGGTGGGCGGCGAGGCCTTCGTGAGTCGCGGCAAGCACCAGACGATCGTGGGGCTGGTCGGCGACCTCCTCCTCTTCCAGGAGCTGCCCCTCCACGCCTTCCCCGGCGTCGAGGACGTCATCCGCGTCTCGAAGCCGTACAAGCTCGTGTCGATCGAGACCCATCCGCGACCATCGACGGTCTCTGTCGACGGCGTGCCGATCGGACGGGACACCTTCACGCTGATCGCCGGGCCGTGCGCGGTCGAGACCGAGGACCAGACGCGCGCCGCCGCCCGCATGGCGAAGGAGGCCGGCGCGACGATCCTCCGCGGCGGCGCGTACAAGCCGCGCACCTCCCCCTACGCCTTCCAGGGACTCGGCGAGTACGGCCTCGAGATCCTCGAGGAGGTCGCCCGCGAGGTCGCCATGCCGTTCGTCACCGAGGTCGTCACCCCGGCCGACGTCCAGACCGTGGCCGCCCGCGCCGACATGCTCCAGGTCGGCACCCGCAACATGCAGAACTTCCAGCTCCTCAAGGAGGTCGGCCTCGTCGGCAAGCCGGTGCTGCTCAAGCGTGGCATGACCGCCACGATCGAGGAGTGGATCATGGCGGCGGAGTACATCGCGCACACCGGCAACCTGCAGATCGTCCTCTGCGAGCGCGGGATCCGCACCTTCGAGGACGCGACCCGCAACACCCTCGACGTCTCGGCGGTGCCGGTGGCGCAGTCGCTCACGCACCTGCCGGTGATCGTCGACCCGTCGCACTCCGGCGGCCGCCGCGACCTCGTCCTGCCGCTCTCGCGCGCAGCGATGGCCGTCGGCGCGGACGGGCTGATCATCGACGTCCACCCGCGCCCCGAGATCGCGCTCTGCGACGGCCCGCAGGCGCTCGTGCGCGAGGACCTGGTGAAGCTGCGTCAGGACGTCATGCGCTTCTGCGACGTCCTCGGCCGCACCGTCGCCGAACCCGAGGAGCCCTCACGCATCGGCGCCTGGGGACGCGCTGGGTAGGGGGTTCGGGGGGTTCGGGGGGTTCGGGGGG
>JBOHEE010000098.1:0-1715 GCA_050700895.1 Nitriliruptorales bacterium
CGGCGAGGCGGCCGCCGAGCAGGGCGGCGGTGCGTGGGCCGCGAACGCGCCAGAGTCCCATGTCGTGATCGAGCGATTCGACGGTCGCGTTGTACGCCTCGTACATGCTGTGGTCGCCCCGATGGCCCGCACCTTCCTCCCAGAGCTGCGCGAGCCGGTTCCGGCGTGCGACGATCCGCGCGCGAGCGCCCTCCTGCCTGGGCGTGAGGCCGGCGCGGTCCAGCCGCTCGGGGATTCTCGCGGCGACGTCCAGCACCAGCCGCCGGAACATCGCCGTGTCCATGTGCCGGGCCTTGAGCATGTCGTACTGGCGAGCGGCGACCTCGTACCGCTCGATCAACCCGCTCCACAACTGCCTCGCCGCCTCGACAGTCCTCGCCTCGACCGATGCGGTGTGTCGTCTATGTAGCTCACGACATAGACGTCACTATGTGGCCTCCCGGACTATGTAGGTCCTTCGCTTCGGCACGTAGTTTCCCTCTGGATAGCACACGGCGACACGCGACATAGTCTTGGCTCCTTCCGTCAGTCCCTTTTACACAGCTTCCAGGGAGGAGTCCGCTATGAAGCACGTCATCGACGACCAGGTGGTGCTGTCGCAGGTGCCGGAAGGGCCGCTGGCCGCGTATCTGGCCCCGTTCGCGACGTCCCTGCAGCAACAGGGCTACACGCGGTCCTACGTGCACCGGCACGTGATGCTTGCTGCGAGCTTCAGCCGATGGCTCAAACAGCGGCGCGTTCGACTCCGGCACCTCAAGGCCGACCATGCAGCGCAGTACCTGCGATGGCGGCATCGACGGCGCCGACCCGACCGGGGCGATCCGGCGGCCCTCAACCACATCCTCGAGTTTCTTCGCCGTGAGCGGGTGCTGCCCGCGGAGAAGCCCGCGCCACCGCCCCGCACGCCCGCGGGAGCGTGGGTGCAAGCGTACGCGCAATATCTACGCGAGGAACGCGGGCTGGCCGAGGCGACGATCACCCGTTACGCGCCGTTGGTCGATCGATTTCTCACCGACCGGTTCGGCACCGGCCCCGTCGAGCTGGCGCGGCTCGAGGCGAACGACGTGGTCAGCTTCGTCCAACGCCAGGCGCAGCGCCTGCAGCCGAAGTGCACGAAGCTCCTGACCACCGCGCTGCGCTCGTTTCTGCACTACGCCCGCTACCGCGGCGCGATCCACGTAGACCTGGCCGCGGTCGTCCCCTGCGTGCCGAGCTGGTCGCAGCCCGCGATTCCTCGAGGGATTGCGCCCGAGCAAGTCCGTCGCCTGCTGAGCCACATCGATCGCGGTACGGCCATTGGACGGCGCGACTACGCCATCCTGCTGCTGCTCGCCCGGTTGGGATTGCGGGCCGGAGAAGTGGTCCGCTTGGAGCTCGAGGACATTGATTGGGCAGACGGCAGCTTGCGTGTGCACGGCAAGCGTGGGCACCGGCGGCACCTCCCCTTGCCGACAGAGGTCGGAGCGGCGCTCGCGGCTTATCTGCAGGAAGGCCGACCCCGCAGTGGTAGTCGGCGGGTCTTCTTGCGGGCCCAAGCCCCTGTGCTCGGGTTTGTGGATCAGCGTGTCGTCGGCGCGATCGTGCGGCGCGCCCTCCGGCGCGCCGGGATCAAAGCGCCCACCAGCGGCGCCCATCAATTTCGCTACGGCCTGGCGACCGAGATGTTGCGGTACGGTGCCTCCCTCGCACAGATCGGCGATCTGCTGGGGCACCAG
>JBOHEE010000099.1:0-3482 GCA_050700895.1 Nitriliruptorales bacterium
CTTGCCGGTGCCCGGCCCGCCGGTGAGGACCGCGAGCGGCGACTCGAACACGAGCCGCACCGCGTCGGCCTGGCCGGCGGTGAGTTCGTCGCTCGGCGAGACCGACTCCCGGTGGCTGCGGAGGAGCGAGCGGGTGGAGCCGAGCAGCCGCGCGACGTCCTCGGCCAGTCCCTGCTCGGACGCGAGACCGGCGGGCGTGTAGACGGCCTCTCGCCGCTCCTCCCCCAGCAGGTCGACCACGTCGAGGACGAGCTCGCCCCGTACGAGCGCCCCGTCGAGCCCCGCCCGGGCCGCGGTCGGGTCCACCCCGAGGAGCCGCGCCGCTTCCTCGGTCACCTGACGCGGCGTGAGGTACTGGTGACCGTCGCGCCGTCGGGCCGACCGGTGGGCGGCACGCGCCCCCGCGCGGAGCCGGCGGTCGTCGAGCGCATCGACCCCGAGGTGGAGGGCGAGCCCGTCGGCGTGTGCGAAACGGCAGCGGTCGACCTCGAGGAGCGCGTACGGGTCGGCCCTGGCGACCTCGGCCGCCTCGGCGCCGAAGCGGGAGAGGATCGCCCGGACAACATCGTGGGGAACGCCGACGGGCTCGAGGAGGTGGACGAGGTCGGCGAGCGCGAGGCCCTGCATCCAGCGCTCGTGGATGCGATCGGCGAGGGTGGTCGTGACCCCCGCCTCGGCGGTCAGCCGCGCGGGCTCCCGCTCGATGACCCAGCCCGCCTGCGAGCCGAAGGCGGTGAGGATGCGGTCGGCGGTCTTCTCCCCGACACCCGGGAAGCGCTCGGAGAGGAGGAAGGCCTTCAGGCCCGCCTCGGTCCTCGGCACGATCTGCTCGTAGAAGGCGGCCTCGAAGGTGCGCCCGTAGCGGGGGTGGTCGGTCCAGTCGCCGACGAGACGCACCGCCTGGCCCTCGACGAGGTCGGCGAGCGGACCGGAGCAGCGCGCCCCGTCGCCCCCGGTCTTCAGCTCGACGACGCCGAAGCCGGAGGAGGTGTCAGCGTAGTAGACGCCGACGACCTCCCCGATCAGCTCCTCACCGGCGAACAGGCGTGACACGGCAGGCAGCCTGCCACACGGACGCCGCCCCGCCGATCAGGGACCGTCCCGCCTCTGTTGACGACCGTTCAGTGGCGCTCGCCGTCACCGCCCTCGCGTGCGGCCGCGCGCTCCCGCGGCGCGGTCGAGCGCGTCGGCGGGATCGCCCCCTCGTGACGTCCCGCCCGCGGCGCCTGCGCGATCCCGCGGTCGTTCTCCGTCGTGTCGGACCCGCGTCGGGCGACCGTCCAGCCGAGCAGGAAGCCGACGACGAGACCGCCGAGCGCGAAGAGTGCGTGGAGGCCCCAGGTGCGCGTCTGCTCGTCCTCGAGCAGGTCCTCGATGACCTCCTCGACCCTCGCCCCCGCCCGCTCCGCAACGTCCCCGACGGCCGCCCGGCCGCGAGTTGACGCGTCCCCGACGGCCGCCCGGCCGCGGGCGGTCGCATCCTCGAGGCGGTCGATGCCCGGTCCGAGGCGCTCCGCCAGCCGCTTGCCGGCGGGTCCCGCCTCCTCCAGCCGCGACAGGATCCGCTCGACGTTGCTCGGCTCCCGGCCGATCGCGCTCCTCGCCCGTTCGACGAGCTGCTCAGCCGTCTCCGTCATGGTCACGAGGGACCTCCTCTGTGGTGACCCACCCATGACCGTAACGCGCAGGGATCACCGACCTGCCGCCTAGCCTTGGGCACATGTCCACGGACCCGCTCCGGTTCCTCGTCGCGGTCGTGATGCTCGTGCTGCTCGTCCGGGCAGGCGCCGGAGCACTGCGCCACCGCGCCCTCGCCATCGCCGTGTGGCGCGGGATCCGCCTCCGCCACGTCGCCGGCGCGCTCGGCCTGCTCGTCGCGGTCGTGACGGTCGCCGCGGTGCTCCTCGAGATCCCCTTCCTCCGCTACGGCATCGGCTCGGCGCTCGGCTTCTCCGGCAACGCCGTGTTCGCGCCGCTGGAGGAGGCCGCGGTCCGCTCGGGGGCCGGCGCGACCGGCCGCGCCGAGTGGATCCTCGTCGTCGGCGCGACGATCTTCCTCGGCTTCCTCGCCGCGCTCCTGCCCTGGCTGGCCTTCGTCGAGGAGGAGGTCTTCCGCGCCGGGCTGGAGGACGCCCCGCCGCGGCAGGAGATGCTCACCGCGCTGCGGTTCGGGCTCGTCCACCTCGTCATGCTCGTCCCGATCGCGGCCGCCCTTGCGATCGGGGTTGCGGGGCTCGTGTACGGGCGCCTGTACCGGCGCCGCTACCGGCTGGCCGGGCCGACCGACGAGCTGCCGCTCGCCGTCGCGCGCTCGTACCGGCCGACGCGGCGGGCTCTGTCGGCCGCCCGTCGGGCCGCGGCGAGTGCGACGGACGGCGCGGAGGCGCCGGTGGCGACGCTCGCGCTCCCCCTCCGCCGCCAGGCGGGCGCGGTGTACGAGTCGACCGTGTGGCACGCGACCTTCAACAGTCTCGTCGTCGGGCTCGTCTGGCTCGCGATCGTCCTCGACGCGATCACCTGAGGACGCGGTCGATCGCCTCGCGGACGCGCTTCGCGACGGCCGCCGCGTGGTCGTCCTCCTCGTAGGGGTTGCGCGGCCAGAAGAACCCGCGGAGGCCGTCCTTGGGATTGCGCGGGACGACGTGGACGTGGAGGTGCGGGACCGACTGGCTGACCCGGTTGTTCATCGCGACGAAGGAGCCATGCGACTCCATCGCGGTCTCCACGGCCTCCGTCACGGCCTGGACGAGCGCGAAGAGGTCCCCGAGCCCGTCGGGCGGGACGTCGCGGAGCGTCTCGCGGTGGGCGCGCGGGACGACGAGGGTGTGGCCGGGGAACAGCGGCCGGTGGTCGAGGAAGGCGACCCCGACCGGGCCGTCATGGACGAGGTGGGCGTCCTGCTCCCCCGCGATGACGCGGCAGAAGGCGCAGCTCGCGCTCACGCCGCGACGTCCTGGAGCTCCCAACGGAGGCTTGTCACGGCCGCGAGCTCGTCGAGGAAGCCGCGCGCGTCGAACGCCTCGGCAGGAGCGGCCACTCCCCTGCCCCGCGGGCCCTCCCGAAGGAGCAGGTCCGCGCCGAGCGCGACGATCTCGCCGGTGAGCCCGTAGACGTCGCGGCCACGTGCCCAGGCACGGGCCACGGGCGGCGGGTTAGAACGTCTCGCGGGAACCGGGTCACGCGGCTTGTCGCCGCCACGTGCCCAGGCACGGGCCACGGGGGGCTGGCTGTCGTCCCCTCCGGCGCGGGGCGCGACCGCCTCCGCGACGCAGGCCCAGCGGGTCCGCTGCCGCCGGGCGGCCGACGGACCCTCGGGACCGAGCGTGAGCAAAAGCCGCAGGAGCGTCTTGACCGGCCCCGTGGAGGCCAACCGGGCCGCCACCTGGGCGGCGTCGGCCGCCACGCCCGGCAGGGCGAGGTACGTGCGCACCTCCGACACGCCGGGAACGTGGCGCGGGACGAGCAGCGGCTCGGCACCGGGC
>JBOHEE010000100.1:0-1525 GCA_050700895.1 Nitriliruptorales bacterium
GGAAGCGGGTCGGTGCGGCCGACGACCTCCTGAACTACGCGATCTGGGATCTGCACGCGCTGGTCGCCAAGCGGACCCGTGACTTCCTGCTGCTGCACGCCGGCGCCGTGGCCAGAGAGGGGGGCGCAGTCATCCTTCCCGCACCTCCGGAGAGCGGGAAGTCGAGCCTGACGATCGCCTTGCTGGAGGCGGGGTTCGACTACCTCTCCGACGAGCTGGGTGCCATCGATCCGGCCACCGGCGGGATCTACCCGTATCCGAAACGGATCTGGGTGACGGAGGGGTCACTCGAGTTCTTCCCGGGACTGGCTGACCGGCTCCAGGATCGGGGAGGTCTCAGCGCCGGACTGTTGAAGCGGTACATCCAACCGGAGGATATCGATGCCGTCGTGGGAGCCCCTGGACCGGTCCGGCTCGTGGTGTTCCCCACCAGCGACCACCATGGGCCGCCACGGCTCAGCCGGATGTCGCGGGCGGAGGCCGTCCACCATCTCGCGGCGAACTCGTTCAACATGCCTACGTATGGGGAGCGAGGCCTGGTACGGCTCTCCCAGATCGCCCGGGAGGCCCCGGCCTATCGATTGGACGGCGGCACCCCCCGGGAACGTGCCAGCGCGATCGACGAGCTGATCACCTGATACGGCTGCCGGAACGCCAGGAATCGGTTCGTACCCGTGAACCTTGGTCCGGAGTGCGCGGATCAGGCCGGCGGCCAGAAGGACGGGCTGCACACGTTGGGATTCGTGCATTCCCGGTCCGTGCCCGGCACCTGCGGACAGAGCTGGTCGCACTGGGTCTGACAGAAGTGGTTGCACGCCACCCGATCAGCCCCGCTCAGACCGCTGCACCGACCGGCGATGCACGCGGCCACGCACTCGGAGTGGCCGCAGAGAGGCGTTCCCGCAGCCGCGGGACTGGCGGCAACCGTCTGGATCACCGGGATGGCCCAGGCCACGGCCCCCGTGACGGCGGCCTTGCGCAGGAACTCCCGGCGGTTCAATCGGCTTCCAGGCTTGTCATCCATAGGAAAACGTCTCCTCACGCGGTTCGGCCGGTCGGCTCGTTCCGTGACTTGATGGTAGGGACCCTGGCGGGGTCTGACGATACGCTGACGGGCGTAAGTTCTCCCCGATGCGAGGCCGCCGTGCCGGCAACGAAACCGCAGGTCAGCCTGCCCTTTCCGGCGGAGCTACGAATTCGGACGTAGGCGCTCATCACGGTCTCCGATCTCCGTTCGGGGACGGAGGCTCAACGTCCTCGACCAGGTCCAGGGCGTCGAACTCGGCGATGACCGAGGCCACCTGGACCTCGACCTGGGAGCCGTCCAGCGAGTACTCATCGGCGACCTCGCGGGCGAGATCGCTCACCGTGGCCTCCCCGTCGCACAGCTGCCAGATGAGGGCGGCGGACGGGTTCAGGTGGTGGACCAGGCTGGAGTCGTGGTTGTAGAGGATCAGCCCGTCCCCCATGTCGAGCTCCAGGACCTCGGCGACCTTGGATGGACGGTACCCGGTGGGCACGGCCA
>JBOHEE010000101.1:0-3612 GCA_050700895.1 Nitriliruptorales bacterium
GTCGTCGTCGACCTGGAAGTAGATGTAGCGGCCCCAGCTCGGGTCGTCGCCGGGCGCGGTGGCGCGGGCGCTGCGCCCCTCGACGGTCACCGGGGTCGTGCGCCCGTCGGGCTGCTCGACCTGGACGAGTCCGCGCTCCTCGTTGGGATCTCCGAGGATAATCGACGCCGTCCGCTCCTGCGCGCCCGCCCCCGACGGCGCGGCGAGCGCCAGCGCCGCGGCGGCAATCAGCGCACAAGGACATCTCTTGCGGGCTCCACAGCCTCGGGCAGGACGCCGTCGCGCTTGGAACGCCTTGAGAAGCACCGCTACTCGGTGCGGTCCTCGACGAACGTCACCGCCACGCTGTGGACCGTGAGCGGGCCCGCGTCAGCCGTGCCAGCGGTGAGGCGGAAGTCGGCGCCGCCGTTCTGGCGGTTGGCGAAGCGGGCGTCCGGCAGCTCGAAGCTGGCGGTCCTCCAGGTGCCGCTCCCGGTGCGCTCGATCTCCCCCGCCGACTTGTACATCTCGAGCGGCGTGCCCATCGGGTCGTTCGAGTCGTACTGGAGCCCGAAGCTCGCCGGCCCCTCGTCGAGGTACTCCACCTCGACCCGGGCGACGTAGTCGCCATCGAAGGCGATGTCGTCGTCGACCTGGAAGTAGATGTAGCGGCCCCAGCTCGGGTCGTCGCCGGGCGCGGTGGCGCGGGCGCTGCGCCCCTCGACGGTCAATGGGGTCGTGCGCCCGTCGGCCCACTCGAGCTGGACGAGCCCGCGCTCCTCGTTCGGATCGCCGAGGATGATCGAAACACCGCCGACAAACACGTCGCCGGAGGCGGTCGTGTCCCCACGGTTGGAGGTGAGGGACACGTCGATGGAGTAGGCGCCCGGCTCGGTGCCCTCCGGGACCGTGACGTCGAAGGTAAAGGTCTCCGATTGCCCACCGGCGAGCTGGAAGTCGGCGGCCGCGGGCTCCGCGCCCCACCCGTCGGGGACGCGTATGGTGACCTCCCCGGTCGCGGGAGGGTTGCCCGAGTTCGAGACGGTCACCTCAACGGGGACGGTGTCGCCCGGAGAGGCGATGGAGCGCTTCACCTCGGCGGTCAGCGGCGTCGCCAGGACCTTGTTGGAGGTCAGGAGCTCCACCTCGGCGAGCCGGGTCGACGGACCCTGACTGTCGTCGGTGAACTCGATTCGGAACCGAGAGAAGTTGCTCGGCCGCGAGACCTTGAACGGCCGGGTTTGGGAGCGCCACTCGAAGCTCTCGCCGCGGCGCTCGTCGAGCACGGTCCACCTGCGGCCGTCGTTTGAGCCCTTCAGGACCCAGCTCCGCGGATCGCCGGCGGCTTCGTCCTCGCCCGACGTCAGCGTGTAGAAGCGGATCAGCTGCTTCCTGTCGTCGCGGAAGTTGTACTGCACCCACCGTTCGCCACCGGCAAGCGACGCCCGAGTCCCCGAGGTGTTGTCGAACAGGGCCGACGCGTTCGCCTCCCCGCTCGCCGTCGCGGTGCCTCGATCCTTGCCGGTCGCATCCTGGAGCGGCCTCGGGACGTCGTCGTCCTCGGTGATCGAGGGCAGCGCCGCGTCCGCGCCTGAGGCCCAATCGGAGGGCTCGGGCCCCATCTCGAAGTCGAGCACCGCGCCGTCAGCCAACTCGTCGTGAGCGAGGTAGGTGAGGTCGTGCGGCTCGCCGTCGACCTTCAGCCCCTGGACGTAGACGTTCTCGGGGCTGTTGTCGGGGGCGTTGATGACCAACTCCTTGCCACCCCCCAGGTGAACCGTCGCTCGTTCGAACAGCGGGGAGCCGATCGCCCAGTTCTCGCTGCCGGCCTGCAGCGGATAGAGGCCGAGGGCGCCGAGGAGGTACCAGGCAGACATCGCGCCGTTGTCCTCATCGCCCGGGTAACCCTGGCCGATCTCCGAGCCAATGTAGAGCCGCCGCAAGGCCTCCCGGACCTTCTCCTGCGTCTTCCACGGCTGGCCGGTGTACAGGTACATCCACGGGATGTGGAGAGACACCTCGTTGCTGCCGCCCCACTGGCCCATCCGCACGTCGCGGGCCTCGACCATCTCGTGGATGACCACGCCGTAGGAGCCTGGGAACTTCGCCTCCTCCGGGGTGCTGAAGAACTCGTCGAGCTTTGCTGCCAGGGCGTCCTGGCCGCCGTAGAGGTTCGCCAGGCCGCGTCCGTCCTGGGGGGCGTGGAAGGCGAAGTTCCAGCCGTTGGTCTCGGTGTAGTCGTGGTCGTGGCCCCACACCCGAGGGTCGTACTGCTCTGGGGAGGATTTCCACTTCCCGTTCGAGTCCCGGCCCTGGAAGAACCCGACCTGAGAGTCGAACATGTGGACGTAGTTCTGGGCTCGGTTGAGGAAGTACTCCGACTCCTCGCGTAGCCGCTGGCGCTCGCCCGCCGGCGTACCCTGGTCGGTGGCCATCGCCTCGGCCATGTTGGCGATCCCGAAGTCGTTGACGTAGCCCTCGAGGCCCCAGGAGAGGCCCTCGGAGACACGCGAGGGCGTGTACCCAAGGAAAGGCGATTCGATCAGCCCCTTGCGCCCGACGTTGCTGTCGTACGGGGCCCCCGGCGGCGCGGCGGTCGCGTTCCTCAGGGCGGCCTCGTAGGTGTCACGGGCGTCGATCCCCGGCACGCCCTTGACGAACGCGTCGGCAAACGAGACGTCGGAGCTCGTCCCGGTCATCAGGTTCGCGTAGCCCGGCGAGGACCACCGCGACACCCAGCCGCCGTCGCGGTAGTGCTGGACGAACCCGTCGACGAGCTCGCCCGCGGCATCCGGCGCGAGCAGCGAGTACGCCGGCCACGCCGTCCGGTAGGTGTCCCAGAAGCCGTTGTTGACGTAGACCTTGCCATCAGCAACCTCGGCCCCGGTCTCGGTCGGGGTGTTCCCCGGCGGGCTCGACGTGGACGACTGGACCGCGTGCCTGTAGACCGGGTCCGCGGCCGTGCCGACGTTCTCGTGGCCCGAGTTCGGAAACAGGAACAGCCGGTAGAGGCTCGAGTACAAGGTCGTGAGCTGGTCCTCGCTTGCCCCCTCGACCTCCACCACGCCGAGCTTCTCGTCCCAGAGCTCCTGCGCGCGGTTGCTCACGTCCTCGAACGTGTCTCCGTCGGCGATCTCCAGCTCGAGGTTCCGCTGCGCCTGCTCGAGGCTGATCAGCGATGTCGCAATCCGCATCGTCACCGTCCCGTCGTCGGGCGGTTCGAACTTGGCGTAGCCGGTTTGCCTCGGCCCGGTCTCGCTAGCCGTAATCGGCTCGTCGAAGGTCGCGTAGATGAACATCCGCGTGGCGCCGGTCGATAGCCCACTACGCGTGTCCGACCAGCCGGTGAGGACACCGTCGCCCTCGTCGATCGTGACTTCGGCCTGGTCGTTGACGTTGTCAAAGACGAGGTTCGCGTCGTCGTCCGGGAAGGTGAACCGGAAGATCGCCGCGTGGTCGGTGGGCGCGATCTCGGCCTCGATCCCGTTCTCGAACTCGACCCCGTAACGATGCGGCTCCGCGGTCTCGTTCTCGTGCCGGAAGGCGAGCGCCCGGGCGTTCCGGCCGGTGGGCGGCTCGTCAGCGGCCCCCGACGGCATCACCTGGAAGGTCTGCCGGTCGCCCATCCAGGGG
>JBOHEE010000102.1:0-5325 GCA_050700895.1 Nitriliruptorales bacterium
GCCCCGCCCACATCCCCGACCGGTCCGGGCGCCCGCCGTTCCGCATCGGCCGGTGGACGAGCCGGGTCCGGGGCCTGCCGGAGGTGTTCGGCGACCTGCCGGTCGCGTCCCTCGCGGACGAGATCGAGACGCCGGGGGACGGCCAGGTCCGGGCGGTCATCACGGTGGCGGGCAACCCCGTCCTCTCGACGCCGAACGGCGCGCGGCTCGACCGCGCGTTCGCCGCGCTCGACTCCATGGTCAGCGTCGACCCGTACCTGAACGCGACCACCCGCCACGCCGACGTGATCCTCCCGCCGCCCGGGGCGCTCCAGCGCTCCCACTACGACGCCGCCTTCTACGGCCTGTCGGTCCGCAACGTCGCCAACTACACGCCGGCGGTGACAGCCAAGGACCCGGACACCCCCGACGAGTGGGAGATCCTCCTGCGCCTCGGCGCGATCGCAGCGGGCCAGGGTGCGGACGCGGACGTCGCCGCGTTCGACCACCTCGTGGCTGCCACCGTCGCGCACCGGGTGACGAGCTCGGCCGGCTCGCCGGTGCACGGCCGCGACGCCGAGGAGCTCCTGGCGGCCGTCGGCCACCGGCGCGGGCCCGACCGACTCGTCGACCTGCTCCTGCGGAGCGGCCCCTACGGCGACCACTTCAACGGCGGCGGCGACGGGCTCTCGCTCGACCTGCTGCTGGACCACCCGCACGGGATCGACCTGGGCCCGCTCGAGCCGCGCGTGCCCGGGAACCTGACCACGGCCTCGGGGGCCATCGAGCTCGCACCCGAGCCGATCCTCGCCGACCTCGAGAGGGTGCGGACCACGCTCGCGCAGGAGCCGGCCGAACTCGTCCTCGTCGGCCGCCGGCACCTCCGCACGAACAACTCGTGGATGCACAACGTGCCGATGCTCAACAAGGGCCGCGACCTCTGCTGCCTCCAGATCCATCCCGAGGACGCGAGTCATTTCGGGCTCGTCGACGGGGCGGACGCCGAGGTGTCGTCGATCGCGGGGTCGATCGTCGTGCCGGTCGAGGTCACCGAGGACATCGCGCCGGGCGTCGTCAGCATCCCTCACGGTTTCGGCCACGACCTCGACGGGGTCCGGCTCCGCGTCGCGGTGGAGCGTCCCGGACGGAACTCGAACCTCCTCACCCCCGAGACGGACCTCGACGCCCTCTCGGGCACGGCGGTCCTGAACGGCATCCCCGTCACGGTGCGTCCGGCCCCGTAGGCGGTCCGAGCGGTCGATGAGTCGCCGACCGCCCCGCCGTCCACCTCTGCGGCGCGGCCACGGGTGTCGTGCGCTGCCCGAGGGACTCCTACGATGTCCGGGCCGCGATTCCGATCGCGGACCACGACGACGTGGGGGAGGTCGGGGATGACACAGGTGAGACCGGTCGCAGACGCGGCCCGGGCCGACATCGAGCCGCTGCTCGAGCAGCACCGTCGCGAGCTGACCGCGTACTGCTACCGCATGCTCGGGTCGCCGTTCGAGGCCGAGGACGCCGTCCAGGAGACGCTGACCCGGGCGTGGCGGTCGCTCGACCGGTTCGAGGGCCGGGCGACGGTGCGCACCTGGCTCTGCCGCATCGCCACGAACGTCTGCCTCGACCTTCTGCGGAGCCGGGGGCGTCGTGCCCGCCCGGTCGACCTCGGCCCGGCACGGCCGTCGTCGACGCCCCTGCCGACGCCGCTCCCGGAGACGGTGTGGCTCGAGCCGGTCCCCGACGGCCGCATCCTGCCGTCGGAGGGCGACCCGGCCGACCTCGCGGTCGAGCGCGAGAGCGTCCGTCTCGCCTTCGTCGCCGCGCTCCAGCACCTGCCGGCGCGGCAGCGCGCGGTGCTGGTCCTGCGCGAGGTCCTGCGGTGGCAGGCCGCGGAGGTCGCCGAGCTGCTCGAGACGTCGGTCGCGTCGGTGAACAGCGCGCTGCAGCGCGCCCGGGCGACGCTCGCGTCGGTCGACGTCAGCGACACCGACACCTACAAGCCGCTGGACGAGGAGCAGCAGGCCCTCCTGGAGCGCTACGTCGACGCCTTCGAGCGCTACGACCTCGACGCTCTCACCGCGCTGCTGCACGAGGACGTGGTCCAGACGATGCCGCCCTACGACCTGTGGCTGCGCGGTCACGACGACATCCGTGGCTGGCACCTGGGCACCGGCGTCGGCTGCCGCGGCTCGCGTCTGATCCCGACCGTGGCGAACGGGTCGCCGGCGTACGGGCAGCACAAGCCCGACCCGGAGCAGGGCGGTCTCGAACCGTGGGCGCTTCAGGTGATCGAGCTCTCAGACGGCGTGATCGTCGGACTGAACGCCTTCCTCGACACCGAGCGGCTCTTCCCGCTGTTCGGGCTCCCGCCCCGGCTCGAGGCCTGACGCCCGAGCCGGTAGGAGCGCATCCTCGAGACCGGTCAGCACGAGCAGCTCGCGCAGGCGCGGCGGGGCACCGTCGAGCAGGAGCTGCCGTTCGGACCGGAGCGCCGTCAGCCGCAGGCGGGCGAGGACGTCGACCGTGTCGACGTCGGGGGCGGTGAGTCCCTTCACGTCGCACGCGACGAACTCGGCCCCGGTGTGCTCGAGGGGCGTCGCGAGGACGCGGTGGAGGGAGCGCACGTCGGCGCGACGGAGCCGCCCGTCGATCACGAGGGTCACGGTCCGTCCGCGCAGCGAGCAAGCGACGCCGCGCAGCAGGCAGGTCGCCCCCCCGCCCGGCGTCCGCGGCTGTCGCGCCGTCACGCGCGGCTCTCCTCTCGTGTCCTGCCAGGTGAGACGCCCGACCGGGCCCGGACTCATCGCCGGACGCGCGGGGCGAAGTGGTGCTCCTGGGCGAGACGGGGGAGGCTGACGCGCGTCTGCCCAGCATCCCTTCCGCCGACGACTGGAGGTGAGCCGCCGTGTCCACCCAGAGCATGAGAGCCGCCGGCATCATCCTGATCCTGATCCCGACCGTCGTCTTCGGCGGCGCCAGCATCCTGTGGCACTGGATCACCCGCAGGACCGACTGCTGCCAGCACCCCCTGCGGCAGCGGCTGTGGCGGGCCGGCCACGCCCACGCCGGGGTCCTGCTCGTGCTCTCGCTGGTCGCGGTCGTCCTCGTCGATCACGCCGACCTCAGCACCGCCTGGCGGCAGGTCGTTCGCACGACGATCCCGGCCTCGGCGATCCTCCTCCCCGTCGCCTGCTTCCTCTCCGTCGTCCGGCCCGACGTCGAGCGGCCGAACCGGCTCATCAACCTCGCCTGCGTGGGCGGGGTGAGCCTCGCGGTCGGGACGCTGGTTCTCGGGGTCGGGCTGGTCCGCGCGGCCTGAGTCCGCGTACGGTCCCACTCCTCCGGGAGGTGTCCGAGTGCGGATCGGGATCCTGCTCTTCGACGACGGCGACGTGATGGACGTCGTCGGTCCCTACGAGGTGCTGCTGACGGCCTCGCGCCTTCAGCGTCGCCGCGGCGAGGACCCCACCTTCGAGGTCGTGACGATCGCACCGACCGGCGAGCCGGTGACCGCCTTCGGTGGGCTCGGTCTCGTGGGGGAGGCCGCGGCGGACGCCGTCGACGACCTCGACGTGCTCCTCGTCCCCGGCGCGGTCGCGATCGAGCGGTTCGCGGGCCGCGAGCTGGCCGAGGCGACCGCCCGCCAGATCGACTACGCCTGGACCGAGGAGCGCTAGGAGGGCTTCTCGCGGCGCAGCTCGTCCTTCACCCACCAGAGGTCGTCGCGGGCACGGTCGAGGCCGGGGAGCGGCTTGCCCCGCCCGGGCAGGTTGTCGAACTCGCCGCGCTCGGTGGCCTCGCGGATCTGCTGGTCGATCCACGATTCCCAGGGCACGCCCGACGGCTGGCGCTCCGTCATCGCGGCGCCCACGTTCGCGGCTTGTGAGGAAGTGCACAACTCGCCGCAAGGGTCGCGGACGACCCTCGGCCTGTCGACAGGGGAGACCATCGGGTAGGGGACCCGCCGCAGCAGAGCCGGCACGCTGCGTGCGTTCTGCGGGAGATGCTTGACCCTGAACGCCGCGGCGGTCTACCTTCCACCGCTACGAGAGGTTGACATAAGTGTTACCCTTTCGTTGAGGGTGAGGGTTCTGCGGAGCGCTCCGGCGGAGTTCTCCGGTGCGGGACCGTCCATCCGACTTCCCCAGGGACGGTTCGTGCGTGCACGCCTCCGGCGGGCGCGCGGCGGCCGTCGACGCATGCCCGGATCGTCCGGGCGGACGGAGGAGCGCACCGCGCTCCTGACCGCGGCAGAGGAGGAAGCGAATGGCGGCGTCGCCACAGAACTACCTCGCGGTGATCAAGGTCGTCGGGATCGGTGGCGGCGGCGTGAACGCCGTCAACCGCATGATCGAGGCCGGCCTGCGCGGAGTCGAGTTCATCGCGATCAACACGGACGCACAGGCTCTGCTCATGTCGGACGCCGACGTGAAGCTCGACATCGGGCGCGACCTCACGCGCGGGCTCGGCGCGGGGTCGAACCCCGAGATCGGCCAGCAGGCCGCCGCCGACCACCGCGACGAGATCAACGAGGTGCTGAAGGGCGCCGACATGGTCTTCGTCACCGCGGGTGAGGGCGGCGGGACCGGCACCGGGGGCGCACCGATCGTGGCCGAGGTGGCCAAGGAGATGGGGGCGCTCACGATCGGGGTCGTCACCCGACCGTTCGCCTTCGAGGGGCGCAGGCGCAGCGTGCAGGCGGAGGGAGGCATCAAGGAGCTGAAGGACGAGGTCGACACGCTCATCGTCATCCCCAACGACCGGCTGCTCCAGATCGCCGACGGCGACACGTCCGTCGTCGAGGCGTTCCGACTCGCCGACGAGGTCCTGCTCCAGGGCGTACAGGGCATCACCGACCTGATCACGACCCCCGGGCTCATCAACCTCGACTTCGCCGACGTCCGGACGGTCATGAGGGACGCCGGGTCGGCGCTCATGGGCATCGGCAAGGCTCGGGGCGACGAGCGCGCGCTCGAGGCGGCGAGGCTGGCCGTCTCCTCGCCGCTCCTCGAGGCGTCGGTCGACGGCGCCCGCGGCGTCCTCATCATGCTCGCCGGCGGCAGCGACCTCGGCCTGTTCGAGGTGAACGAGGCGGCCGACGTCATCACGAAGGCCGCGCACCCGGAGGCGAACATCATCTTCGGCGCGGACATCGACGACAGCCTCGGCGACGAGGTGAAGGTGACCGTCATCGCGGCCGGCTTCGACAAGTGGGACGCGGCGCTCGAGCAGGGGGGCGCGTTCGTGACCGAGCGCCCGGCGCCGGTCCCGACGCCGCTCCGGACCGATGGCGACGAGCTGGAGGAGGACGACGTCTTCCGTCCCGCCCGCGAGCCGGCGGTGCGC
>JBOHEE010000103.1:0-3149 GCA_050700895.1 Nitriliruptorales bacterium
GACCCCCTGACGGGTACCGTTGGGCCGGTCCGGGTGGTTATCCGGACTCCGGCGCCCGTAGCTCAACCGGACAGAGCAGCGGACTTCTAATCCGCAGGCTGCAGGTTCGAGTCCTGCCGGGCGCGCCACATGCCCGATGTCGTCGGCGCGGACGCATGCCGAGCTCTAGCTAGGGCCATCGGCTCGCGGAACTCAGGCGCGGACGACGACCCAGTCGTCCGACGTCTCGCCCGGTCGGTACGGCGAGTCGAGGCGCTTCGCGACGAGACCGGGGAGGCCGCGGGCGCGGGCGGCCTCGAGCAGGGGCGACCCGTCGCCGCGGTGGTGGCTCGGGACCTGCCATGCCGGTCCGTGGAGGTCCATCTCCGCGAGGAGCCGACGCCGGTCCTCGTACGCGAGCCCGGTCGTGGGGTAGCCCTCCAGCCACAGCACGTCCACGAGCATGGCGGCGACTGGCCGGTTGCGCGCGAGGCGGCGGGCTCGGGCGTCGTCATGCGTGTCCAGCCGTCGGGCCATGCCCTCGGGATCGTCGGTCGGCGTCCCGTCCGCGTCGACGCGCACGATGACGGCGTCGAGGACCGCCTCGACCGCGGTCAGCTGACGCCCGATGCGGCGGAGCTCGGGGAACGCCGCGCCGACCTCCGTGCCGCCTGAGTCCGCGACCTCGACGTGTCCCGCGTCGTTGGAGAGCAGCACCCTGGCTCCCGCCCAGCGGATCTCGAACCCCCAGCCTTCGCCTCCGGGCAGTGGTCCCGGGACGCCGAGCATCGGGCGCAGGTCGTCCGGCAGCGGTCGCCGCCCAGGATCCTGGGGCGGGTCGACGCGGTGGATCATCCAGTCGCGGTCCCGCAGCCGGAACAGCGCATAGGTCCCGCGGATCCGCTCGCCGGCGAACGCGGCGACGACCTTCTCGTCCGTGAACTCTCCCGCCTTGTAGACCCCTCGGTCCCAGATCGTCATCTTCCCCGCGCCGTACTCGCCCTCGGGGATCTCGCCGTGGAACTGGAGGTACTTGAGCGGGTGGTCCTCGGTGTGGACGGCGAGCCGCCGCTGCTCCGGCGACCACGGCACCCCGCGCGGCAGCGCCCACGAGGCGAGGACCCCGTCCCGTTCGAGCCGCAGGTCCCAGTGCAGCCGGGTCGCGTCGTGCTGCTGGATGACGAACCGCGGCAGCTCCCCGGCGTCAGGCAGCGGGGCGACGTCGCCGGCCGGCTCCGGCGTCACGGCGAAGTCGCGGAGCTCCCGGTAGCGGGCGAGCGGATCGGCCACCCCGGAAGCATGCCCGCTGTCGCACGCCCGCCGCGACCCCTCCCCACGTCGCGCGAGCATGTGAGGCGGACTGTCGGAGCCTCCGGCGAGGTCGCGGTCCGCGCCCCTGTGATGCTCTCAGTCGGCCCCGTCCAGCAGGCGCACGAGCAGCCCCGGAGCGAGCTTCGGCCCGAACCAGGTCGACTTCGGCGGCAGCACCTGACCGGCGTCCGCGGACGCGAGGACTTCGTCGACTGCGGCCGGGTGGAGGGCGAAGGCGACCCCGCCGGACTCGCGACAGCGCCGCGCGAGCGCGTCGAGGCCCTCAGGTCCCGCGACGAACTCGAGCCGGCTGTCCTCGTCGGGGTCGCCGACGCCGAGGACCGGCCCGAGGATCGCCTCCTGCAGCAGGGTGACGTCGGGAACGGGCGCTCCACCTCGGGTTCTGGCGTCCGCCCGCGCCCTGAGCCGGTACCAGGTGCCGTCGAGGCGCATCGCGAACTCCCCCCGCCTGCCCGGCGCGGCGCGCGGCGCCACCGGGCGGACCGCATCGACGACGAAGTTCCGCCGGACGCGGGCGAGCAGTTCGCCGTCGGTCAGGTCCGCGACGTCCCGCACCCACCGGTGGTACGGGGCGATACGGAGCTCCCCCGCGGGGACGAGCACCGAGAGGAGGCGGGCGCGCGAGTCGGCCGGATCCGGGCCGGTGGAGCCGCCCCGGCCGAGGACCCGACGGGCGGCCTCGACGCGGTGGTGACCGTCGACGATGTAGAGCTCGCGAAGGGCTGCGAGTTCCCTCCTGAGGCGGTCCTCGTGCCGGCTCGGTACCCGCCAGAGCGAGTGGCGAACCGCGCCGACCGTGACCTCCACGAGCGGATGACCTCCGGTCACCTCGGCGAGGACCGCGTCGAGCGGCGGGGCCGAGCGGTACGCGGCAAGCACCGGGACGAGCTCGGCGCGGACGGTCTCGCGGTGAGCGGCGAGGCGCTCGACGAGCTCGTCGCGGACCGACTCGTGCGGCTTGAGCTCCCCGTCGAGGTAGGCGTCAAGCGGGACCTCTGCGACGACCCCGGTCAGCGGCCGCCCCGCCTCGGTGACCCGGTGGACGAGGAAGCTCGGCCCCTCCGCCACGAAGCGGCCCTCCCGGACGAGCGCGCGGAGCCGGGCTGCGGAGCTCCGCTCGAGCAGATCGGCGGGGACAGGAGCGGTGGCCCCCGCCGCGCCGGGGTGGACGACGTGACCGCAGAACGTCCGCAGGCGCACCGACTCACCCGTGCCGTGTGCTCACGCCGGTCCACCGTCGCCGCCGGTGGTGCGGACGGCCGCCCCGGCCTCCCGGAGCAGGTCGAGGTTCACGCAGTTGCGGGTCTCGCCCTCGGTGAACGCGTCGAGGATCATGAGCACCTCGTCGGCGATCGCCTCCTGGGCCTGGCGGGTCGAGGCACCGATGTGGTGGGTGCCGTAGACGTTGGGGTGGCGGGCGAGTGCCGACGCGAAGGTCGCCTCGGCGGTCGCCGGCTCGCCGCGGTAGACGTCGACACCCGCGCGGACGTCCTTCGCATCCATCGCCTCGATGAGCGCCGCCTCGTCCACGATCTCCCCGCGGGACGTGTTGAGGATCACCGCTCCCGGCTGCACGTGGGCGAGGAGGTCCGCGTCCACGAGATCGCGTGTTGCGTCGGTGAGCGGCACGTGAAAGGACAGCACCTCGGAGCGTTCGGCCAGCGTCGGCAGGTCCGCGACGAGCTCCATCCCGATCGCGGCGATGCGGCGGCGGACGTCGGCTGCCCGTCCGGCCCTCGCGACGCCCCGGACGACCGTCCCGAACGCCGCGGCGCGCTCGGCGAACGCGAGCCCGACGTCGCCGAGACCGACGACGCCGACCGGCCTGCCGTGGAGGC
>JBOHEE010000104.1:0-2847 GCA_050700895.1 Nitriliruptorales bacterium
GGCGCCACCCCCGTCCGCGCCCCCGCGCGCGGCCGCGTCGGCGGGACGCTGACCGCGGAGCGCCAGACGGTCGCCCGGGGCGAGGGGGTCATGTGGCTCTCCCGCTGACCGAGCCGGCCGCGGCGACACTCGCCCACGGCGCACTCGACGTCGGTCTCGTCGGGATCGGGGTCCACCTGCCCGACGAGGTCGTCACGAACGCCGACTGGGAGGCGACCCTCGACACGAGCGACGAGTGGATCGTCGAGCGCACCGGGATCCGCGAGCGCCGGCGCGCCCCCGAGGGAGAGGCGACCTCCGACCTCGCCGTCGCCGCCGCCACCGCCGCCCTGAAGGACGCCGGCCTGGAGGCGTCCGACCTCGGCGCCGTCGTCGTCGCGACGACCACGCCCGACCACATCATCCCGCAGACCGCCCCGATCGTGGCCGACCGCCTCGGCATCCTCGCCCCGGCGTTCGACGTCGGCGCCGGCTGCACCGGCTTCGTCTACGGTCTGGCCGTCGCGGGGGGCCTCGTCTCGAGCGGCGTCGCCGACCCGGTCCTCCTCGTCGGGGCCGAGACCCTCACTCGCGTCATCGACCCCACCGACCGCAACACCGCGGTCCTGTTCGGCGACGGCGCGGGAGCCGTCGTCCTCGCCGGCGGGGAGGGCGAGATCGGACCGTTCGACCTCGGCGCCGACGGGTCGCTCGTCGACCTCCTCGTCGTCCCCGCCGGCGGGACGCGCCGCCCCGCCTCGCCCGCCACGCTCGAGGCCGGCGCCCACACCCTCGACATGCGGGGCCGCGAGGTCTACCGCCACGCGGTGACCCGGATGGCCGCCTCGTCGAGGGCGGTGCTCGACCGCGCCGGCCTCACCGTCGACGACGTCGACCTCCTCGTCGGCCACCAGGCGAACGCGCGCATCCTCGACGCGGTCGCGCGCCGGCTCGGCATCGCCGACGACCGGGCCTTCCTCGTCGTCGACCGCTACGGCAACACCTCGGCCGCCTCCATCCCGATCGCGCTGCACGACGCGCTGGTGGAGGGACGGCTCCAGCGGGGATCGCGCGTGCTGCTGACCGCGTTCGGGGCCGGCGTCACCTGGGGGTCGTGCCTGCTGACGTGGGAGGGCGGGCGTGGCTGATCGCGTCGCGATCGTGACGGGGGGCAGCGGCGGCATCGGAGCGGCCGTCTGCCGCGCGCTGTCGTCGAGCTGCGCCGCGGTCCTCGTCGGCTACGGGCGCAACCGCGACGCCGCCGATGCCGTCGCCGCATCCTGCGGCACGAACGCCGAGGCGGTCGCCCTCGACGTGACCGATGTCGCCCAGGTGGAGGCCGCCGTCGCCCGGGCGGGCGAGCTCGGCCAGGTCGGCGTCCTCGTCCACGCGGCCGGCCTCGTCGACGACGACCTCCTCCTCCGCCTCGACCCCGACCGCTGGGACCGGACCCACGACGTCAACCTGCGCGGTGCGTACCTCGCGAGCCGCGCCGCCCTGCGGCCGATGCTGCGGGGACGCTGGGGACGCATCGTCTTCGTCACGTCGGTCGTCGGCCTGCGCGGCAACGCCGGCCAGACGGCCTACGCGGCGGCCAAGGCCGGGCTCGTCGGGCTCACGAAGTCGCTCGCGCGCGAGGTCGGCCGCAAGGGAGTGACCGTGAACGCGGTCGCGCCCGGCTACGTCGAGACCGAGATGACCGCCGGGCTCCCGGACGAGGCGCGCGACGCGTTCCTCGCCGACACCCCCGTGGGTCGTGCCGTCACCGCCGACGAGGTCGCCGCCGCCGTGCGGTTCCTCGCCTCGGAGGAGGCGGCGGCGATCACGGGGACCGTGCTGGCCGTCGACGGCGGCATGGCGATCTGAACCGAAAGCAGCACCAACCCACACAGGAGAGACCCATGAGTCAGGAGCTGTACGAGACCGTGGCGCGCATCCTCACCGACACCTTCCAGGTGCCGGCCGACGAGGTGTCCGCCGAGGCGACGCTCGAGTCGCTCGACCTCGACTCGCTCGATCTCGTCGAGCTCACCCTCATCGTGGAGGAGGAGACCGGCGTGAAGATCGAGGACGACGAGCTCGAGAACATCCGCACCGTCGGCGACGCGGTCGCCGCGATCGAGAAGAAGCAGGCCGCCGCGGCCTGAGTCCGCTCGTCGAGACTGCACGGGGAGGGTCCATGAAGGACGTCGTCGTCACCGGCATCGGGCTCCTCACGCCCGCAGGGCGTGGGGTCGACGATGCGTGGAAGGGGGTGCTGGCGGGCAGGCCGGCGGCCGCCCCCGACCCCGACCTCGTCGCCGCGGGGATCCCGGCCACCTACTCGTGCCGGGTGCCGCCCTTCGACCCCGACGAGGAGATCGGCCGCGGCGCCTCACGGCGCCTCGACCACTTCGTCCACCTCGCGCTGCTCGCCGCGCGCGAGGCGGTCGCGAACGCCGGGCTCGACCTCGAAGGGGCCGACCAGGGCGTCCGCGACCGGGTCGGGATCGTCCTCGGCTGCGGCATCGGCGGGACCTCCTCGTGGGAGGAGCAGCACGCCTCGTTCGTCGAGAAGGGCCGCGTGAGCCCGCTCATGATCCCGCGAATGCTCTCGAACATGGCGGCAGGACAGGTCGCCATCGAGACCGGCGCGCGCGGCCCGAACATGACCGTCAACACCGCCTGCGCCGCCGGGGCGTCGGCGCTCCATGTCGCCCGCGACCTGCTGCGCGCCGGCTCCTGCGACGTCGTCCTGGCGGGCGGCGTCGAGGGCGGCATCACGGCGCTGTCGGCGGCGGCGTTCGCGCAGATGGGCGCGCTGTCGAAGCGCGAGGACGCGACCGCGTCCCGCCCCTTCGACGTCGACCGCGACGGCTTCGTGATGGG
>JBOHEE010000105.1:0-2782 GCA_050700895.1 Nitriliruptorales bacterium
TGCCCGCGACCACCACCGCGGCGAGGTCGCGCGGGACCGGCGGCGGCGGTGCGGCGAGCGCTCCGGCCATCCCCGCCTCCCACTGCCGGGGCAGCGCCTCGACGGTGGCGAGCATGCCCGCCGGGTCGACGGTGGCGAGATCTGGCCGGTCGAGATCCACCGGCCGCGCTTCGGGGTCGGTGGTCAAGAGCTCGATCCGCGACGGGTCGGTCTCTTGGCCTCTTCGACCAGCATCACCGGGATGCCGTCGCGCACCGGGTACAGGAGCCCGCAGCCGGTGCACACGATCACCTTCCGGCGCTCCTTGTACTCCACGTCGGCGTGACAGTCCGGACAGATGAGGATGTCGAGCAGGTCCTGATCCAGCCCCATGTCGTTCCTATCTCTCTGCGATGACCTCGGCGATCTCGTCCCGGATGCGCGCCATCGTCTCGGCGTCGTCGGCCTCGACGTTGAGGCGGAGGAGCGGCTCCGTGTTGCTCGGGCGCAGGTTGAACCATCCCCCGTCGAGCCGCACCGTGAGTCCGTCCGCCCAGTCGCTCTCCCCCCGCCCGTCGAAGGCCGCCGCGACACGGTCGATCACCGCATCCTGGCCATCGACCTCGAAGTTGACCTCGCCGGACTGCGCGTACACGTCGTAGGGCGCCACGACCTCCGACAGCTGCTGACCCACCCGCGACATGGCCTCGAGCAGCAGCACGGCCGCGATGAGCCCGGAGTCGGCGCGGTAGTTGTCGCGGAAGTAGTAGTGGCCGGAGTGCTCGACCGCGAACGCGGCTCCCGTCTCCGCCATCCGCTCCTTGATGAAGGAGTGACCGACGCGCGTCCGCACCGGCTTCCCGCCGGCCTTCGCGATCGTCTCCGGGACGACCCGCGAGCAGATGAGGTTGTGGAGGATCGTCGCGCCCGGCTCTTTCACGAGCAGTCGCGCCGCGACGACGGCGCCGACGAGCGAGGACGACACCGGCTCGCCCCGCTCGTCGACGGCGAACATGCGGTCGGCGTCGCCGTCGAACGCAAGGCCCAGGTCGGCGCCCGAGTCGACCACGGCCCGGCGCAGATCCGCGAGGTTCTCCCTGGCCGACGGGTCGGCGGGGTGGTTCGGGAAGCTCCCGTCCAGCTCGAAGTAGAGCGGCTGGACGTCGAAGGGCAACGGCTCGAACACCGGGGGGACGACGTGGCCGGCCATGCCGTTCGCGGCGTCGACGACGATCCTCAGCGGTCTCAGGGTGTCATTCGCGACGAACGAGCGCACGTGTTCCGCATACCGGTCGAGGACATCGTCGGTGCGCTCCTCCCCCTCCTGGCCGATCGGTGCCACGTCGCCGGAGCGGACGAGGTCGCGGATCTGCGCGAGACCGCTGTCGATCGAGACGGGGACCGCACCGCCACGGCAGAGCTTGATGCCGTTGTACCGGGGCGGGTTGTGGCTCGCGGTGAACATGGCGCCGGGCAGGTCGAGGTGACCGCTCGCGAAGTACAGCATGTCGGTCGACGCGAGACCGACGAGCACGACGTCACAGCCCTGGCTCCTCACACCCTCCGAAAAGGCGCGGACGAGCTCGGGTGACGACGACCGCATGTCATGGCCGACGACGATCGCGTCGCCGTCGAGGATCTTCGCGGTCGCGGCGCCGATGTCGCGTACGAGAGGGGCGTCCATCTCGTCGGGTACGACGCCCCTGACGTCGTACGCCTTGAAGATCGCGTCGAGCTGTCGCGACACCGTGGCCGCTCCCCTCGGAGGCTGCGGCCATGGTAGTGAGGCATGTCCCCCGACTGAGAGGGGGTTCGGGGGGCTCAGGAAGTCGAGCGCAGCCCCACAAGTCTCTCGCACGCGGCGCGAGACGTAGTCCCCCGACTTACTGCGCGGGGAGGTCCGGGACGACCTCCTCGGTCGGCTCACCGGGGAGGTGGCGGCCGATGTAGCGCGACCGCGTCCGGCCGCCTTCCTTCCAGTACGCGTACCAGTAGGGACCGTGTGGGCACGTCGAGCAGCGGTCACGGCCGCAACGGACATGCTCCTGACGGTAGGTGACCCGCGACGGGTCGGGGACGAGCTGCTCGGCGTCCGGCTTGCCGTCGACGTGGATGAGCAGACCACGGACGAGGATCATGAGGCGGCGGAGGTCGTACTGATCCAAGCGGCGTATCTCCGCGACGAGCTCGCGAGGGATGGCCACCGGTCCTCCTCCTCCCACCAGGCGGGGGCATGGTGCCTTAGGCGCTGCTCGTTACCTAGGAATCAACACCAGCAAGGCTCCAGCGTGGCTGCTACCACGCCCGTGCCGGCCCGCCGCCGTCGGGGTCGTCCGTGGCCGGCCGCTCGGGATCCTCCGCCTCGATCCCGGCGGTCTCGATGCCGGCGGTGTGGACGGTCTGGAAGCCTGGTGGACGGCCGGGGTCGTCGGTGTCCTCCCGGGCGCGGTGATCGGTCAGGCGCCAGCCCGACGGCGCACCGGTCCGTGCGGCATGGCGCTCGCAGAGGTCGTATGCCTCCGGATCGTCATCCGTGGCCAGCTCCGCGAGCCAGACCTCGCGTTCGACGTAGCTGAACGTCAGCGTCGCCGCCGCCGGCGACTCGCACCCGGGACGCGAGCAACGCCGCGGGGCAGCCCGGTTCCCGCGGCGGGGCAGGCGTCGGACGACCGCTCCCACGTCGAGGGAGAGGTCCGCTGTGCCGCCCGCCGGAGCGTGCCCGTTCAGTGACCGGTCACTCACGGACCGTCACAGTAGTTAACAGAGCCCACTTGGCGAAGCATCCGCAACACCGGGCCGGCGC
>JBOHEE010000106.1:0-6851 GCA_050700895.1 Nitriliruptorales bacterium
GCTGCAGTTCACCGGCCGAGCGGTCGCCGGCGAGCGGTTCGCCGGCGACGAGCACGAGCGCGTCCCTTCCCAGCTTCTCGGGTTCGCGGAGTTCGCCGGGCTCGCACCCGACGCCGCCGTCCTCTCCCGCGACACGGGCCACGACCGCCCCTACGGCACCAATCCCTACCGCGGCTACGACCGCCGGGACGGGCGCCCCTTCCTCTACGACGGCCCGGTGGACGACCGCCTGCCGCAGATGGAGCGGGTCGTCGGCGTCGGCACCGACAGGCCGATCGCGGTGACGCTCGACCTCCTCCGCACCGACCGGGCGGTCGAGGTGACCGTCGACGGCGGGCGGGTCGCGCTGCTCTGGGCGCCGGGGCAGGTCAGCGCGCTCGAGGCCCGCGACGTCGACGGCGGCCGCGAGGTGGGCCAGACCGCCGCGCTCCGCCCCGTCGGCCCGTTCGGCGAGCGGCTCACGCTCCGTCCCGCCGGTCCGGGGAGCTTCTTCGACACGCAGACCCGTTCGCAGTGGAACCTCCACGGCGAGGCCGTTGCGGGGCCTCTCGCGGGCCACCGGCTCGACCCCGTCGCCCACGACGACACGTTCTGGTTCACGTGGTTCGCGTTCCACACCGACACCCGTCTCCTGCAGGCGCCGGACGGTGCCCGCGTCACGGGACAGGAGGAGGGCCGACCGCAGCCGCGCTGGTTCGCGCGGTGAGACCCCCGAAAACCCCGTCGCGCGGGCCGGGGACGTTGCGGGCCGACCGCAGCCGCGCCGGTTCGCGCGGTGAGACGGCTGGGGGAGGTCGCGGCCCGGCGCGTCGATACCATCGGGCGAGGTCCTACACGGGAAGGCGCAGCGTGAGCGACAACGACCAGCTACCTCTCGGTCTCGACCAGTCGGCGTTCCGCAAGCTCTTCGACACGCGCATCCTCTATCTGAAGGGCCCGATCGAGGAGGACGAGGCCGACTCCCTCGTCGCGCAGATGCTCGCCCTCGACGCGGACAGCGACGACGACATCACCCTCTACATCAACTCCCCCGGCGGGGACATCCACGGGCTCTTCGCGATCCTCGACACGATGAACCTGCTGCGGTCGAAGGTGAACACCCGCTGCGTCGGCATGGCGGCGTCCGCGGCCGCGGTGATCCTCGCCACCGGCACCGGCAGCCGCTCGGCGACCGAGAACGCACGCATCATGATCCACCAGCCGCTCGGCGGGGCGCGCGGCTCCGCCCGGGACATCGAGATCCAGGCGCAGAACATCGTCTTCCTGCGCGAGCGCATCAACGAGATCCTCGCGAACCGGACCGGCCAGGCGATCGACAAGGTCCGCGAGGACACCGACCGCGACTTCTGGCTCACCGCCGAGGCGGCGCGCGAGTACGGGCTCATCGACGAGGTGGCCCAGGTCAGCAAGGGCGTCGCCGCCAAGTAGCCGCCGCACGGCGGCCGACCTCGGGGCGTCGTTACGTGCGCGTCCTGAGGTAGTACTCCTGGTCCTCGTCGTCGCGCTCGAGTTCGAGCAGTCCGCGGGTCGACGCCGCCTTCACGAACTGCAGGAAGGTCGAGTAGCCGAACGCCTTCTCGCTGAACGACGGCTCGCGCTTGCGCATGTGGTCCTTCAGCCCTGACAGGGGCGGCTCCTCGTCGTCGCGCTTCTCGAGGTCCCCCACGGTTTCGACGAGGAGCCGGAAGGCCTCGTCCTCGCTGCCGCTCACCGAGGCGAACTCGACCTCCGGGTCACCGGGAGCGGCGCCCTCGTGCAGTTCGACCAGCCCTTCGGACTCGATGTGCCGCATGAGCTCGCTGAACGCCCGGAACCCGTAGTCCGCCTCCGAGAAGGTCGGGTCCTTGCGCAGCAGCGCGCGCTTGAGGGTCGACGCGTAGACGGGTCCGGTGCTCGAGCGCTGGAGACCCGAAAGGGTCTGCGTGATGAGGCGGTTCAGGTCGTGGATGTCCTCGGCCTGGCTGCGCTTGCGCTCCTTCTGCCGCCCCCGCTCCTGCTGGCGGGCACCGCCCCGCCGCGGGGCAGAGTCGAGCCGGTCGTAGAAGATGAACTCGTCGCAGGCCGGCGGCAGCATCGCCGACGTCGACCCCTGGATCCCCACGCCGATGACGCGGCGGTTCAGCTCCCGCAGCTTGGCGACGAGCGGAGTGAAGTCCGAGTCGCCGGACACGATCACGAAGGTCGAGACGTACTCGCGCGAAAGGGCGAGCTCCATCGCATCGACCGCCATCTTGATGTCCGCGGCGTTCTTCCGCGCCGAGTCACCCCGCTGCGGGATGTCGATGAGCTCGACGTGGCTGTCGACGAGAGACCGGCGGTCGTCGCTGAAGAGGTGCCAGTCGGCGTACGCGCGACGCACGACGAGCCGGCCGCGCTCGGCGTGGACGTCCGCGAGCGGGGCGACGTCGAAGCGGTAGCCGGTGTCGCGCGCCCCGATGGCGAGGTTCTCGTAATCGATGTAGAGGGCGAGGCGTTCCTCTTGAGGCAATCCGTTCATGCGTCGGACCCTACCGCCCCTGCGCCCGGGGGCTCGGGAGGCTCCGGCCCCAGTTCCACGCCGAGCAGCCGGGACAGGTCCTCCACGGTCGTCTCGAAGTCGAAGTGATGCACCCCGTTCATGCCGACCTCCCGCGCCGCCTCGACGTTGCGGTCGAGGTCGTCGACGAAGACGCACCTCTCCGGTGGCAGCCCCAGCCGCTCGGCGGTGAGGCGGTAGATGGCGGGGTCAGGCTTGCGCAGCCCCACCTCGCCGGAGATCACGACCACGTCGAAGTGGGCCTCGAACTCGTCGACCGGGTAGTGGTCGGTGCCCCAGGAGTTCGACAGCAGGGCGGTCCTCACCCCGGCCGCCCGCGCCTGGCGCACGATCCCCCACATCGCCCTCGCCGGTTCCGACTCGGCGAAGATGCGCTGGTGGATGTCGGTCGGGTCGACGTCGTGGCCGTGCTCCCCCAGCCGGCGCGCGAGCTCGGCGCCGAACTCCTCCGCCGTGGACTCGCCGCGCTCGAAGCGCGCGATCGGGTTCGCGTCGTCCCCGCCGGCCGCGTCCGCATAGGCCTCGGCGATCACGTCGAACACGACGCCCCGCGGCAGGCCCTCGTTGCGCTCGAAGGCGCGGAACGACACCGCCGCCGAGGACGTCAGCACCCCCCCGTAGTCGAGGATGAGGCCCAGCGTCACCGTCCGGCCTTCCGCGCGGCCTCGTCGGCGCTCTCCGCGAGCTCGATCACGAGGTCGGCGAAGCGACGCACCTCGCGGTCCTCGAGGTCGCCGTACGCGCCCTTCGCGAAGCGGGTGTAGACGCCGTCGAGGATGATCGCGAGCTTCCAGAACGCGAAGGCCACGTAGTAGCCGAGCTGCGAGAGGTCGCGACCGCTGCGCTCGCCGTACCGGGCGACGACCTCCGCCCGGCGGGCGAAGCCGTCGATCGCGGTCGGGGCGGACAGCAGCGGGATCGTCGTGTCGCCCGGATCCGACCAGTAGACGGACAGCAGGCCGACGTCGGCGAGCGGATCGCCGAGCGTGCAGAGCTCCCAGTCGAGGACCGCCTTGATCTCGCCGTCCTTGGTGACGATGACGTTGTCGAGGCGGTAGTCGCCGTGCACGATCGTCGCCGGGCCCTGCTCGGGGATCTCGGCCGCCAGTCGCTCGTAGACCTCGTCGAGGAGGGGAATCTCCCGCTCCGACCCCTGCTCGAGCTGGCCGTGCCAGCGGCGCAGCTGGCGCGCGACGTAGCCGTCCTTCCGCCCGAACTCCGACAGGCCGACCGCGTCGGGGTCGACGGCGTGGAGCCGGGCGAGCACGTCGACGAGCTGTTCGCTGACGGCCCGGCGCGCCTCCGGTCCGAGGACGGACTCCGCCGCGTCCCGGTCGCGGATGACCTCCCCGGGGACGAAGTCCATGACGTAGAACTCGGCGCCGGTCACCGACTCGTCGTCCTCGTAGCCGAGCATCGTCGGCACCGGGACGTGGCTGGCGCGGAGCGCCGACATCACCGTGTGCTCGCGCGACATGTCGTGCGCCGACGGGAGCACGCTGTGGAGCGGCGGGCGCCGCAGCACCCAGCGCCTGCCCTCCTGGTCGGTGACCACGAACGTGAGGTTGGAGCGGCCGCCCTCGACGACACCGAACGCGAGCGGGGGGGACACCTCCGTCCGCTCCGCCAGCCAGCCGGTCACACCCTCCCGGTCGATCCCCTCGGGCACGTCGCCCATCCGCGTCCTCCGCCTCGGTCCTCGGCAGCCTTCC
Organism: Nitriliruptorales bacterium; assembly: GCA_050700895.1. Lineage (GTDB taxonomy): Bacteria > Actinomycetota > Nitriliruptoria > Nitriliruptorales > JAHWKO01 > JBOHEE01. The sequence goes on from JBOHEE010000106.1 coordinate 4,249, forward strand.
ACACGCCGGGGCCCTCCCGCACCCCGGGGGCTCCAGCCTCTCCCGCATGACGTGGGAGCCGGAGATCGACGAGCTGCGGCGTCGCGAGGCGCTGGCCCGCGAGATGGGCGGCGAGGAGCGCGTCGCGCGCCAGCACGCGGCGGGGCGGCTCACCGTCCGCGAGCGCATCGACCGTCTCTTCGACGCGGACACCTTCGAGGAGGTCGGCGCCCTCGCCGGCTTCGCGACCTACGACGACGGCGAGCTGACCGCGTTCACCCCGGCGAACCTCGTCGTCGGCACCGGCCGCGTCGACGGCCGTCGCGCGGTCGTGGTGGGCGACGACTTCACCGTCCGCGGCGACGCCGCCGACGCGAGCATCTCCGAGAAGCAGGTCCACGCCGAGCGCCGCGCCAGGCGCGACGGCGCTCGCTGCCGTCCGCCAGGCCTCGGTGCCGTGGTCCCGTCATCGTCCGCAAGGTGTTCGGCGTCGCCGGAGCAGGCCACACCCTGGGGAGCCCGCCGAACCTCCGCGTCGCCTGGCCCTCGGGCGACTCGGGCTCGCTGCCGCCGGAGGGCGGGATCGAGGCCGCGTACGAGCGCGACCTCGAGGCGGCGGACGACCCGGAGGCCCTGCTCGCCGAGATCCGGGAGCGGCTCGACGCGGTCCGCTCGCCCTTCCGCACCGCCGAGGCGTTCGGCGTCGAGCGGATCATCGACCCACGTGACACCCGCCCGATCCTCTGCGACCGGGTCGAGCTCGCCTGCCGCAACCTCCCGACCCACCTCGGACCGACCGCTCGGGGGATCGGGCCGTAGGCGGCCGGGACGCGGCCCGGAAGGCGTCGGGGGCGCGCGTCAGGAGTGGCTCCTGTCGCCGGAGGCCCGGTTCCGGCAGCGGTGGATCCGAACCGGGGAGCGGCCACACGCGTCAGGGGTCCTCGAGGATCGCGAGGACGTCGCCCTCCCGGATCTCGTCACCAGGCGACACGCGGATCGCGGCGATCCGTCCGGCCCGGTCGGCGTTGACGGGGAGCGCCATCTTCATCGACTCGACGAACAGGATGGGGTCGCCGGCGCCGACGGAGGCGCCGGGCCCGACGACGACGTGCCGGACGGTGGCGACCATCCGGGAGCGGACCTCGGTCACTCGCCGACGCGGCGGACGAGCGTCCAGGCCGTGGGGACGAGCGCCATGGCGAGGGCGATCTTGATCGCGTCGCCCGGGAAGAAGAGCACCGCCCCCTGGAACACCGCCGTCCAGAGCGGAAGGCTCGCGGCCCAGGCGAGGTAGCCGACGCCGAACACGTAGATCACGACGTTTCCGACGACCATCGCCGCGGCGAGCGACGTCGGGCGGCGGTCCCAGCCGCGCTCCGCGAGCCACCCGACGAGTCCCGCCGCCACGATGAAGCCGACGATGTAGCCGTAGCTCACCGGGCTTCCTGCGGCGAACCACGGCACGCCGGCGAGCCCGAGCCCCAGGTAGAGGGCGCTGCCGGCCGCGCCGCGCCAGGACCCGATCACGGCGGCTCCGAGGAGGACAGCGAACGTCTGGCCGGTGATCGGCACTTCGGTGATCGGCAGGAAGAGACGCAGCTGCGCGCTCACGCCGATGAGCCCCGCGTAGCCGCCGACCAGGAGCACGTCGCGCACCAGCGCGCCTGGCAGGAGATCGGCGAGAACGAGCCCGCGCGGGCCGACTGCCTCGGTGTGTCCGGACATCGTGCGATCCCTCCCGGGAAGCGGTGGCGCAGAACCGTAGCCGCGGATGCCCTCGGAGCGGTAACCGCCGCAGGTAGGGTCCTGGCGTGACCTCGTCGACCGCCGAACGCCCGGGCGCCGTCGCTGCGGTCGGCGCGTGGGCCCGTCGCCGTGTGGACGCCCTCGTGACCGCGGGCGGGCCGGCGTTCGGCCGCCTCGTCGTCGTCAACTCGGCCTCGACCGCGGGCGACACGCTCGTGGCGGTCGCGCTCGCCGGCACGCTCTTCTTCTCCGTCCCGTCGGCCGAGGCGCGCGCGAACGTCGCGCTCTATCTCGGTCTGACGCTCGCGCCGTTCGTCGTGCTGGCGCCGGCGCTCACCGCCGTCCTCAACCGCTTCCCGGTCGCCTACCGCCACGGTCTCGTCGCGAGCAGCGTCCTCCGCGCCATCGCCGCGATCGCGATGGCGCTCGGGTTGACGACGCTCTGGCTCTATCCGCTCGCGTTCGCGCTGCTCGTCTTCTCCCGGCTGTTCGCGATCAGCCGCGCGAGCATCCTGCCGGTCACGCTGAGCGGGCCGACCTCGCTCGTCGCGGCCAACGCCCGGCTCGCGCAGCTCGGCGTCCTCGCCGGGGCCGTGTCGGTGCCGCTCGGCGCCCTCGGCAGCCGCTTCCTCGGCGACTGGTCCGGACTCGTCCTCGCCACCGCGACGTTCGCGGTCGCGTCGGTGGCCGCCTACCAGCTCCCTCCTCCCCCGCCGAGCCCGGAGACGCAGGGCCGGCGGATCGGTGACCTGCTGCGGACCCTGCCGCTCCCCCGGGGCGTCCGCCTCGCGCAGCTCGCCACCGCCGGCGTCCGGCTCCTGAACGGCTTCCTGCTGCTCCTGCTCGCGTTCGCGCTGAGGGCGGTCCGGGCGGGAGCC
>JBOHEE010000107.1:0-1664 GCA_050700895.1 Nitriliruptorales bacterium
GATCCAGCCTTCGTCCATGGTCGCGACATGGCCCTTGTATAGACCAATCCGCGGCGCACGCAGCGATCGCATCGTGACGGCGGGCGGCGCCTCGACCGCGGTCAGCTCGACGCCGATCGCCCGACCCAACGCATCGAGGCGGCCACGCCCGACGCTGCGGATGACGAACGTGCCCGCCGGCCAATGCGCGCCAGCGGCCTCGAACGGCCGCGCCGCACGGCTGATGTCGGCGCCTCCGGCGAGTAGACGGTTGACCGCCTCGACGCTCGCGTTGTGCGACGGCGCGAGCAGCCACGTGTCGCCGGTCGCCCCGCGCACGCCGCCATCGAGCGCAGGCACTTCGTCGATCGGCGGGCCGGGCATTGCGAAGGGCTCGGTCACGCGGTCCACGGCCACGCCCATCTGAAGCGACAGCTCGTAGCCGGTCATGTCATACGGCGGTTTCGGCGGGCCGCCGGGATAGAGCCGGCGCTCGGGATACGTCTTCGGCTCGATCAGGTCGACGACGAACGGCCGGAACGCTTGCGGCGGGATGACGTAAACGCCGGCCGCGTAGTCGGTGCCGCCCGCCGTGAACGGCCGATCGGCACGCCGGATCTCGATGTTCGCGATGCGGAACACGCGCAACAGCTCGACGGCCGCGCCGGCATCGTGCGAAGCGGTCGGGTCGATCACGTAGGCGAACGGGCCGCCTTCCGCACGCGCGCCGCGCTCGGTCTGGCGCCGGCCCATGCGGTAGATGTTGAAGAGGTAGTCCTCGGGCTGTTTCGATGCGAGATCGAGAACTGCTTTCGACGCGGTCAGCATGTATTCGACAGGGTCGCGCAGATGCCAGCACCCGCCGCGCCAGGGATGGTTGTAGTTGTTGCTCGGCGTGTGCGCCGGCAGGTTGTCGTTGCGCGCGCCGAACGTCTCGGGGATGTCGTCCGCTGCATAACAGTGCGGCGTCGCGTAACGATAGAGTGCGGTCTCGGTGAGGAAGCCGAGCATGTTGTGGAAGTCCGGGCCGCCACGCATGCTGCCGTTCCACCACAGATCGTACGTGATCCCGCTCGACACGCCCGGCTTGCCCTCCTCATCGAACCGCTTGCGCATCGACTCGCCGATCTGATTGATGCTGCTGACGACGAGCGGGTCGAGGTTCGGATTGACCGGATCCTCGAACGGCGGAATCCAGATGCGGCCGGGGAATGGCCCGCTCTGGTGATGGTTGTACACGATCTGCGGGAACCACTCGTGATAGAGCTGCCGCGCGACCGCCTGCGTCTCGACCTGCGTGAACATGTACCAGTCACGGTTGTTGTCGTGACCGATGTAGTGCTGATAGAGCACCGGCAGCGGCGAGATCTCGAACTCGGTGCCGACGTTGCTCCGATACCAGTCGACGACAATGTCCAGCCCGTCCGGGTTCATCACCGGCATGAGCAGCAGGATCACGTTGTCGCGGATGCGTTGTGCCTCGTCGGACTCGTCGGTCGAGAGCCAGTGCGCGAGCTCGGGTGTGTGCTGCGCGTGTGCGACCTCGGTCGAGTGCAGCCCGCCATCGATCCATACGATCGCCGTGCCTTCCTCGGCCAGCCGGCGCGCCTCGGCCTCCGGGATGCGCCCGCGCGCGAGTGTCTCGCTGATCTCCTTCAGCCGGCCGAGCCGCACGATGTTGGCCT
>JBOHEE010000108.1:0-2849 GCA_050700895.1 Nitriliruptorales bacterium
GCGCAAGACCGTCCGGCGGTCGCTCTCGACCGGCGGGGTGCCCTTCGAGCCCGAGTTCCGCCCACGTACGCCCCACAAGCCCGAGGTCTTCGTCGTCTGCGACGTGTCGGGCTCCGTGGCGTCGTTCGCGCGCTTCACGCTGCTGCTGGTGCACAGCCTCCAGGACCAGTTCAGCAAGGTGCGGTCGTTCGCGTTCGTCGACACCCTCGACGAGGTGACAGACCTCCTCGACGTGGACGACTTCACCGCGTCGGTGAGCAGGATGATGCGCGACGCGGACCTCGTGTGGTTCGACGGCCACAGCGACTACGGCCACAGCCTGGAGGTGTTCCACCGCCGCTTCGCCAGCGACCTGACCCCGCGGTCGTCGGTCGTCATCCTCGGCGACGCGAGGAACAACTACCGCCAGACGAACGCGTGGGTGCTCGAGGACGTCGCCCACCGGGCGCGTCGGACCTTCTGGCTCAACCCCGAGCCGCGCCAGTACTGGGACACCGGCGACTCGATCGCCTCGAGCTACGCGCGCTTCTGCGACGAGATGGTCGAGGTCCGCAACCTCAAGCAGCTCACCGCCTTCGTCGAGCGCATCACCTAGCTGCTGGCCCCGTGTCACAAACCCATCGGATACGGAGGCAGATGACCAGGGTCTGAGGGTGAACGGTGGATCTTGGCCCCACCCTGGCAAGAAACCATCGCATGCGAAGGGTTTCTGACAGGGTTCCGCAGGGGAGGGACCCGGGGCGGCGGCGCGGTCAGGCGCCGTCGGTCGTCGGCAGGTCGAGGGTGAAGGCGGTGCCTCCCCAGGGACGGCTCTCGGCCCGGATCGTGCCGCGGTGCGACTCCGCGATCTGCTTGACGATGGCCAGCCCGAGGCCGGAGCCCGGGGCGCCGCGGCTGTCCGGCGTCCGGTGGAAGCGGTCGAAGATGCGCTCGTGGTGCGCCGGGTCGATGCCCGGTCCGCGGTCGCCGACCGTCACACGTCCGTCCGCGACGCGCACCTCCACGGGACTCGCGTCGCCGTACTTCAGCGCGTTGTCGAGCAGGTTGCCCACGGCCCTCCGGAGCCGGTCGTGCTCGCCGAGGACCACCGTCGGTCGTGACTCGAGGGCGATGCGGTCGCCGCGGGCCAGCTCGACGAGGGCCCCGATGAGCTGCGAGAACTCACCCAGCTGCGCGACCACGTCGCCGATGAGCTTGCGTCGGTCGTCGGCGTCGAGCTGGTCGAGGTCGGCGAGGACCTCGATGTTCGTCCGCAGGCTGGTCAGCGGCGTGCGGAGCTCGTGCGAGGCGTCGGCGACGAGCTGCTCCTGCCCTAGCCCTGGGCTAGCCCTGCCCTAGCCCTGGGCATCGCCGAGGAGGTGACCGCGCGTCTGCGGGGCAGCGGCCCGGGTGAGCCTGACCGCACCCAGCACAAGCGGTTCGGGGATGTCGCCGCGGTGTGGGGGTTGTGCCAGCAGCTGAGGGTGTCCGAGGCCATCGACGAGGTCGTGGGCGGCCGCCGGTCGGACGCGGCCGCGTCGGTGGGCACCTACCTGACGTTGGCGACCGTGAACCGGATCGTGGATCCGTGTTCGAAGCGGGCGTTCGGCGACTGGTGGGAGACCACCTCCGGGCCGCGGTTCGTCCGGCCGCGGCTGCCGGCCGGCGCGACCGACCACCGCCGGTTTTGGGACGCGATGGACACGCTGTCCGACGCTGATCTCACCGAGATCGAACGGCGGCTGTCGCTGGCCGCGATCGAGACGTTCGGTCTCGACCTGTCGGGGCTGGTGCTGGACATGACCAACTTCGCGACGTTCATCGACTCGGCCAACACCCGCGCGCCGATCGCCCAGCGGGGCAAGGCCAAGCAGAAACGTCACGACCTGCGCCTGGTCGGCCTCGCGCTGGTGGTCACCTCCGACGGTGCGGTCCCGGTGGTGTCGCACCCGTATCCGGGCAACCGGCACGACTCGACCCGGTTCACCGGCCTGCTCGACGAGATCGTGGGCCGCTGGGCCGGTCTGGGCGGCGACCCGGACCAGCTGACCGTGACCTACGACTCCGGACAGAACTCGACCGACAACCACACCCACCTCGAAGGTCTCGGGCTGGGCTACGTGACCTCGCTGCCGCCCTCGGACCATCCCGACCTGCTCGCCATCGGCCACCCCGACTTCGACCCGGTCGACCCCGACCGGTTCGACGGCGTGACCGCCCACGACACCGTCGTGGAGGCACTGGGGGTCACCCGCCGGGCAGTCATCACCCACTCGGCTGAGGCGTATCTGACTCTTTGATTTTGAATTTGATAGAGTCGGCCGATTTCCTAACCCAACTCATGGGCCGCACTCGGGCGGGTGGTTTCTGTTGTAGTCGATCCGGTCGCGGCGTGCCTCCTTCATCCCAGTGATGCGTGCCCGGCGGATCGCCGGACCGCGTCCGTGGTGCTCGTCGTCGGGCGTCACGTACCCGATGGCCTCGTGCAGCCGTTTCTCCCGGGGTCAGGCCGCCGTGACCAGGTGCTCAACGTGCATAACCGCAGGTCAGCGAGTTTGTGAGGCGGCCTGACGTGAGCAACAGGTGTTGTGCACTGGGCTCGTGACGGTGCTCATCTCGTGGCCTGTGGTGCATTGAGCCGGGTGATGAGTTCGCGGTTGGCGGCTCGGGCGGCGTCGAGATCTTGGTCGCGTTCCTCGAGCTGGAGGCGGAGATCGACGGTCTTCTGTTCGAGCATGACGATCTGGTGCTTGAGTTGGTCGATGTCGTCGGGAGCGCCGAGGCCGGACTGGCGCCATGCCTGCTCGCCGAGCGCTTCGGAGAGGCGCTGTTCGAGTTGATGCACGCGGGCGGCGAGTCGGGCGGCGCGC
>JBOHEE010000109.1:0-7149 GCA_050700895.1 Nitriliruptorales bacterium
CGTCCTCGGCCTGTCGGGCGAGACGATCGAGCTCCGCGACACCGACGAGGACAGCTTCCGCGCCGCCGAGGCCCTCGGGATCGACCTGAGCCGGCCGGAGCGACCGGTTGCGGACGAGCGGTAGGAGCGGCAGAAGCGGAGACCCTGACGCGGGCGCGCAAGGCACGCGAGGCTTGGAGACAGCGCAGGCAGGAACCATGAACCCAGCGGCGCTGGGTTCGTGAAGACGTTCCTGTGCTACAGCCACAGCTCATGACAGGACCGGCGCTACAGCTACAGCTGAGGAGCTGACCCAGTGTTTGACGTGAACAACTTCCACAAGCTGCGCATCTCGCTGGCGGAGGCGCAGCAGATCCGCATGTGGTCGAACGGCGAGGTGAAGAAGCCGGAGACCATCAACTACCGCACGCTCAAGCCGGAGAAGGACGGGCTCTTCTGCGAGAAGATCTTCGGTCCGACCCGCGACTGGGAGTGCTACTGCGGCAAGTACAAGCGGGTCCGCTTCAAGGGGATCATCTGCGAGCGCTGCGGCGTCGAGGTGACCCGCGCGAAGGTCCGCCGCGAGCGGATGGGCCACATCGAGCTCGCCGCCCCGGTCACCCACATCTGGTACCTGAAGGGCGTGCCGAGCCGCCTCGGCTACCTCCTCGACATGTCCCCGAAGGACCTCGAGAAGGTGATCTACTTCGCCGCCTACGTCATCACGTGGGTCGATGCGGACAAGCGCCACGACGCCCTCCCCGAGATCGAGGTCGAGATCGGTGAGGAGAAGAAGCTCATCGACGAGCAGCTCGAGCGGGACCGTGAGGAGCTCCTCGAGCAGCTCGAGGTCACCCTCACCGAGCTCGAGGAGCAGGGCGCGAAGGCCGACGTCGTGCGGCGTGAGCGCAAGGAGATCGAGAAGCAGCTCCAGGCGGTCGCACGGCGTGCCGACGACGAGAAGAAGCATCTCGACGAGATGCTCGACACCTTCAAGAAGCTCGCTCCGAAGCAGCTCATCGACCGCGACATCCTCTTCCGCGACATGCGCGACCGGTGGGGCGACTTCTTCACCGGCGGCATGGGGGCGGATGCGATCCGCGACCTCCTCGAGCGCCACGACCTCGACGCCGACGCCGAGGAGCTCAAGGGCCTCATCGTCGACTCCAAGGGGCAGAAGAAGCAGCGGGCGATCAAGCGGCTGAAGGTCGTCGCGGCCTTCCGCGCGACCCGCAACGACCCGACCGCCCTCGTGCTCGAGGCGATCCCCGTCATCCCGCCGGACCTGCGCCCGATGGTCCAGCTCGACGGTGGCCGCTTCGCCACCTCGGACCTGAACGACCTCTACCGGCGGGTCATCAACCGCAACAACCGCCTGAAGCGTCTGCTCGACCTCGGCGCGCCCGAGATCATCGTGAACAACGAGAAGCGGATGCTCCAGGAGGCGGTGGACGCGCTGTTCGACAACGGCCGTCGCGGCCGCCCCGTCACGGGCCCCGGCAACCGCCCGCTGAAGTCGCTCAGCGACATGCTGAAGGGCAAGCAGGGCCGCTTCCGCCAGAACCTGCTCGGCAAGCGTGTCGACTACTCCGGCCGCTCGGTCATCGTGGTCGGTCCCGGCCTCCAGCTCCACCAGTGCGGCCTGCCCAAGCAGATGGCGCTCGAGCTCTTCAAGCCGTTCGTCATGAAGCGGCTCGTCGACCTCAACTACGCGCAGAACATCAAGTCCGCGAAGCGGATGGTCGAGCGTGCCCGCCCGCAGGTCTGGGACGTCCTCGAGGAGGTCATCCAGGACCACCCCGTCCTGCTGAACCGGGCGCCGACGCTCCACCGCCTCGGGATCCAGGCGTTCATGCCGACGCTCGTCGAGGGCAAGGCGATCCAGATCCACCCGCTCGTCTGCACCGCGTTCAACGCGGACTTCGACGGCGACCAGATGGCGGTCCACCTGCCGCTGTCCGCCGAGGCACAGGCCGAGGCGCGGCTGCTCATGCTGTCCGCGCACAACCTCCTGTCCCCGGCCCACGGGCGCCCGCTCGCGACCCCGACCCAGGACATGGTGCTCGGCAGCTACTACCTCACCTACGCCGATGGTGAGGCGCCGGACCTCTCCGGCAACGGGAGCCTGCCGGCGTTCAGCGACACCGGCGCGATCGAGCACGCCCTCGCGCGTCGGACCCTCCACATCCAGGACTGGATCGTCCTCCGCACCCGCGGCAAGGAACTGCCCGAGGAGTTCCGTCCGGAGGACCTGCGGGAGGACGAGGCCTGGGCGGAGGCGGTCGCGAACAGGATGCCGGTCCGGATCGTGACGACCGCCGGCCGGGCGATCTTCAACGAGGTCCTGCCCGACGGGCTGCCCTACATCAACGCGACCCTCACGAAGAAGGAGCTCGCCGACCTCGTGAACCAGTGCGCGGACCGCTTCCCGCAGTGGGAGGTGGCCCAGACGCTGGACGCGATGAAGAACCTGGGCTTCCGCTACGCGACCATCGCCGGCGTCACCATCTCGATGGGGGACACCGAGACGGCGATCGACAAGGCGGAGATCCTCCGCGACTACGAGGACCGGGCGGCCAAGATCGAGAAGCAGTTCGTCCGCGGCGTCATCACCGAGGACGAGCGCCGCGCCGAGCTCATCGAGATCTGGACCGAGGCGACGAACAAGGTCGCCCACGAGATGGAGCAGAGCTTCGGCCCGCTCAACCCGATCTTCATGATGGCCAACTCGGGCGCGCGCGGGAACATGACCCAGATCCGTCAGATCTCGGGCATGCGTGGCCTCGTCGCGAACCCGAAGGGTGAGATCATCCCCCGTCCGATCAAGTCGAACTTCCGCGAGGGGCTCTCGGTCCTCGAGTACTTCATCTCGACGCACGGTGCGCGGAAGGGTCTCGCGGACACGGCGCTGCGGACCGCGGACTCGGGCTACCTGACCCGTCGGCTCGTCGACGTGTCCCAGGACCTCATCGTCCGCGAGGAGGACTGCGGGACGTCGCGCGGCGTCGACATCGTCGTCGGCGAGCACGACTCGCAGTCGCTGTACGGGCGCGTGCTCGCGACCGACGTCACCTACCCCGGCCGGCGCAAGGTCGTCCTCAAGGCCGGCACGCAGGCGGCCGACGGTGAGATCCGCCTGCTGCGGAAGGTGCTCGTGAAGGGCCTCGACCCCGAGACGGACGAGCCGCTCGACAACGAACCGACGCCGGAGGACCGCGTCATCAAGGTGCGCTCGGTGCTCACCTGCGAGACCGAGTTCGGCGTCTGCCGACGCTGCTACGGGCGCATGCTCGCGACCGGCCGGCTCGTCGACATCGGCGAGGCCGTCGGGATCATCGCTGCGCAGTCGATCGGTGAGCCGGGCACCCAGCTCACCATGCGGACGTTCCACACCGGTGGCGTCGCGGGTGATGACATCACCCAGGGCCTGCCGCGTGTCGTCGAGCTGTTCGAGGCCCGCACCCCGAAGGGGAAGGCCGAGATCGCCGGTCTGGCCGGCAAGGTCGAGATCGAGGACGCCGAGGGCGGCAGGGTCCTGCGCATCCACGGCAGCCGCGACGAGGTCGCCGAGTACGAGGTGCCGCGCCGGGCGCGCCTGCGGGTCGAGGACGGACAGGAGGTCACGATCGGCCAGCAGCTCACCGAGGGTGCGGTCGACCCGTCGGAGCTCCTCGAGGTGCTCGGCGCGCGGGCGGCGCAGCTCCACCTCGTGACCGAGGTCCAGGACGTCTACCGGTCACAGGGCGTGCCGATCCACGACAAGCACGTCGAGATCGTCGTCCGCCAGATGTTCCGTCGGGTCCACATCGTCGATCCCGGCGACAGCGGGTTCCTCCCCGGTGAGAACGTCGACCGTGCGGTGTTCCAGCGCGAGAACACCGCAGCGGCCGAGCGGGGCGGCGAGCCGGCGACCGGACGCCAGCTGCTCATGGGGATCACGAAGGCGTCGCTCGCGACCGACTCGTGGCTCTCGGCGGCGTCCTTCCAGGAGACGACCCGCGTGCTCACCGAGGCTGCGATCGAGTCGAAGGAGGACTCGCTCATCGGCCTCAAGGAGAACGTCATCATCGGCAAGCTCATCCCGGCCGGTACGGGGCTGACCCGCTACCGCAGCGTCCAGGTCGGCCACACCGAACTGCCGGAGCAGGCGCTGCCGGCCGACATCGCCGAGTTCCTCGCCTCCACCGAGTCCTACGAGGGCGGGGGCACCTGGGACTTCGGCGAGGGCTGGGGCTACGACTACGGCGAGGAAGCGGGGTCGTAGGGTCCGGCTGTAGCGCCGTTCCCCCGCTCACAGCCCCGCGTTTGACCCACCCAAGGCCCTGCCGTACCGTACGTGCGGCCGCCGGGCGTCCTGCCCGGCTGCGCGCGTCCGGGCGCGGAACTCAGCCCCGACACGACGGGACCTGAGCGCGCCGAAACCCACGATCCGAGGCGAACTCGCCTTGCCGTCGGACGGTGAGCCGGCAGCGGAACGCCCGGCCCCGTGGACCGGAGCGCAGACCGAGAACCGAGGAGCTAGAAGGATGCCCACCATCCAGCAGTTGGTGCGCAAGGGCCGCCAGCAGAAGAAGGAGAAGACGAAGTCTCCGGCGCTGCGTGGCTCCCCTCAGCGCCGCGGCGTCTGCACGCGCGTCTACACGACGACGCCGAAGAAGCCGAACTCGGCGCTCCGGAAGGTCTGCCGCGTCCGGCTGACATCGGGACTGGAGGTGACCGCCTACATCCCCGGTGAGGGCCACAACCTCCAGGAGCACTCGATCGTGCTCGTCCGGGGCGGGCGGGTGAAGGATCTCCCGGGGGTCCGTTACAAGGTCATCCGGGGGGCCCTCGACGCCGCGCCGGTGCGCGACCGCCGGCAGGCGCGATCCCGCTACGGCGTGAAGAAGGAGGCGTAGGCAATGACCTCCTCGTCGCACCTCAGGTGCGCACCAAGACAGAGCGACAGCGCTAGGAGGCTCTGACATGCCGAGGAAGGGACCGGTCCAGGCACGCCCGGCACGCATCGACTCCAAGTACGGGTCGGAGCTCGTCACCCAGCTGACGAACCGCATCATGGACGACGGCAAGCGGTCGCTCGCCGAGCGCATCGTGTACGACGCGCTCGCGATCATCGGCAACCGCACCCAGGGCGGCGACCCGCTCTCGGTCTTGAAGCGCGCCGTCGACAACGTGCGGCCGTCGCTCGAGGTGAAGTCGCGCCGGGTCGGTGGTGCGACCTACCAGGTGCCGATCGAAGTCCGTGCGGCGCGCGGAAACACCCTCGCGATGCGCTGGCTCCACCAGTACGCGCTGATCCGGCGCGAGAAGACCATGGCCGAGCGCCTTGCCGGCGAACTGCTCGACGCCTCCAACGGCGTCGGCGCGTCGGTGAAGCGGCGCGAGGACACGCACAAGATGGCGGAGGCGAACCGCGCCTTCGCGCACTACCGGTGGTGATGACGAGCACCGGCTCGCTCCACCGAACCGACCGCAGACAGCGAGCAGCAAGAGAGACGAAAGCCATGACCGCCATCCGCGAATACCCGCTGGCCAGAACCCGCAACATCGGGATCATGGCCCACATCGACGCGGGCAAGACGACGACGACCGAGCGGATCCTCTACTACACGGGGCGGACCTACAAGATCGGTGAGGTCCACGAGGGCTCCGCCGTGATGGACTGGATGGTCCAGGAGCAGGAGCGCGGCATCACGATCACGTCGGCCGCGACGACCTGCAAGTGGCGCGACCACTGGATCAACATCATCGACACGCCCGGTCACGTCGACTTCACCATCGAGGTGGAGCGGTCGCTGCGCGTGCTCGACGGCGCGGTCGCTCTCTTCGACGGCGTCGCCGGCGTCGAGCCCCAGTCCGAGACGGTGTGGCGGCAGGCGGACAAGTACCGCGTCCCGCGCATGTGCTTCGTGAACAAGCTCGACCGCATCGGCGCCTCGTTCGAGAAGTCGCTCGAGTCGATCCAGACCCGACTCACCGACCACGCCGTCGCCATCCAGATCCCCATCGGCCTCGAGGACGACCACGTCGGCGTCATCGACCTCATCGGCATGAAGGCCCTCGTCTGGCAGGGCGAGGACCTCGGTGCGAGCTGGGAGGTCCTCGACCTCACCGACGACCAGCGTGCCGAGGCCGAGGCGTGGCACGAGAAGCTCGTCGAGCGGGTCGCCGAGACCTCCGAGGAGCTGCTCGAGAGCTACCTCGAGAACGGCACGCTGAGCGCCGACGAGCTCCGGAAGGGCCTCCGGGCCGCCACGGTCTCCGGGCAGGTCGTCCCCGTCCTCTGCGGCTCCGCCTTCAAGAACAAGGGCGTCCAGCCGCTGCTCGACGCGGTCGTGGACTTCCTGCCGTCGCCGCTGGAGGTCGCGGCGGTCAAGGGCCGGCACCCCAAGACCGGCGAGGAGATGAGCCGCGCGCCGGACGACGCCGAGCCGTTCGCCGCGCTCGCGTTCAAGGTCATGACCGACCCCTACGTGGGCACCCTCACCTTTGCGCGCGTCTACTCGGGGACGCTCGAGTCCGGCAGTCACGTCCTGAACGTCACGAAGGACTCCAAGGAGCGCGTCGGGCGCATCCTCCAGATGCACGCGAACTCGCGCGAGGAGAAGGAGGCGACCCACAGCGGCGACATCGTCGCGTTCGTCGGGCTGAAGGGCGCCACGACCGGCGACACGATCTCCGACCCGAACAACCCGATCCTGCTCGAGTCGATGGAGTTCCCCGAGCCGGTCATCCACATCGCCATCGAGCCGAAGACGAAGGCGGACCAGGAGAAGCTCGCGACCGCGCTCCAGAAGCTCGCCGAGGAGGATCCGAGCTTCCGCGTCCACACCGACGAGGAGACCGGCCAGACGATCATCGGCGGGATGGGCGAGCTCCACCTCGAGGTCATCGTCGACCGTCTCCTGCGCGAGTTCAAGGTCGAGGCGAACGTCGGCCGCCCGCAGGTCGCCTACCGCGAGACGATCAGGAAGGACGTGAAGGAGGTCGAGCTGCGCTACGTCCGCCAGACGGGCGGCCGCGGCCAGTACGGCCACGTCGTCATCACGCTCGAGAAGCAGCCGCCGGGTTCCGGCTACGAGTTCGAGAACAAGGTCGTCGGCGGGGTCATCCCGAGGGAGTACGTCTCCTCCGTCGACCAGGGGATCCAGGAGGCCGTCGCCGGCGGCG